>CAIMEK010000413.1 GCA_903839965.1 uncultured Acetobacteraceae bacterium
CCCCCGCGGTGCGCATGGTCGGCGGCGCCGGCAAAAGCGACGTCTGGCCCGGCATCATCGCCGACCTGCTCAATCGCCCCGTCGAAGTCTCCGCCTGCGTGGAGGCCGCCTGCTACGGCGCCGCGCGGCTGGCCGCCGGAACCGAGACCGCGTGGGACGACGGCGGCCTCCGCCTCATTGAGCCCACGCCGGACGGCAGCGCCGTCATGGCCGACTACTACGCGCGCTACCTGGCCTGCTACCGGAAGCTGCTGGACCTATACGCCTGATGCCGCCGGCGATTACCGGGACCACGGTGAAGACCGAGCCTTCCGGCGTGGGCGTATCGAGTCCGCGCTCCAGATGGTACTCACCCAGGTATAACCCGACGGTCTGGCGAAGGTTGCCGTTGTCAAACAGGTGCGGGCGCAGCGCGGGAAAGCGCCGTACCAGCGCGTCCAACACCTCGCCGGCCGTGCAATCCTCGACCTGCACGCTCGTTTGCCCGCCGGTCAGTGTCCAGAGCGGGCGCGGCAGCACCACGGTGACGGACATGGCTCCTCCTATTCCACCGCCAACTCGACGGGGTCGAATCCGGCGCGGTCGTTGCGCAGCACCCAGGCAGCCTGCTCAACCTGTCCGGGTTGCGTGCCCAGGATCAGGTAGACCAGCCACGGCCAGGCGTCGTGCACATCCGCCGTGCCCGGCGTGGTCGAGCCGTTGGGATGCGAATGATAGACGCCCACCACCGTCCGGCCTTCGGCTTCTTCGATGCGCTCGGTCGCGCGATAATCTTCGTCGGCGATCAGATAGCGACAGTCGCGCTCGTCGCCCAGCGCGTTCTCGAGCTGATGGGTATCGAGAATCGCCCGCGCGCCCCCGTTGTCGGCGCCTGCCAGCAGCCCGCAGCACTCCTCCGGATAGGCGGCAATCGCCTGCTCGCGCAGATAGTCCAGCAACTCCCGCCGCATGGTCACTCGCATCGCGTCACCTCGCCGACTCATCATAATGAATGCGCGGCGGCGGCTCGCGCGATTTCCGCGCAGGCATGGCCGCTTTCGCGCACATGCGGCGGCGGATGGGACACACCGCAAGTCGCAAGGTATGTACCGTAGCTGCATAGAGGAGGAACACCGATGAGACGTTGGGCCATTCTCGCTTCGCTGTGGCTGTTCGCCATGCTGGCCGGCAGCGCGCAGACCGCGACCCCGCTGGTGCCACCCCCGCCGCGCACTATCGCGGTAAACGGTGTCGCGCAGCGCATGGTGTCGCCGGACACCGGGATTGTGGTGCTTGCCGTTGTCACCCAGGGGGCCACGGTCGCCGCTGCCGCGGGGGAGAACAATACCCTCGCCACCCGCGTCATGCAGGCGATCGACAGGCTGACCATCCCGCGGCTGACGCTGCGCACGCTGGGCTTCGACGTGCAGCCGATGTATGAGCAGCGCCCGCCCAACAGCACCGCCGCCACCCCGCCGCGCATCGTCGGCTACCAGGTGACGAACCGGCTGCAGGCGCACATCCCGGACACCGACACTGCCCGGCTCTCGACCAACGTAGGCCGCGTCATCGACGCCGCGCTGGCCGCCGGGGCGAACCGCACCGACCAGGTGAGCTTCACGCTGGAGAACACCACAGCGATCAACCGCGAGCTGCTGGCGGAGGCCACGCACAACGCGCGGGACACCGCCGTCGTGCTGGCGAAGGCCGCCGGGGTGACCATCCGCCGCCTGCTGTCGCTCTCCGCCACACCATATGTCTCGCAGCCACCCTCTCCGGTGATGTATGCGCGCGCGGAAGCTGCCGCCCCCGGCATGCCCATCCAGGCCGGCGAACTGACGGTGCAGGCACAGGTTTACGCGGTGTATGAGATTCAATAAGGCGCGCGTCATGGGCGGGCCTCCGGGGTGTCGATCGGGAACCGCTTGCACAGGCCGTGCCCCGGCGGGCCGGTGCGGGCGGGGAACGGGTCGAACATCGTCGTCCCGCGCACGATGGTAAGCTCGCCGAAGCGGTCGTTCACCGCGTCCATCGCCGCCTGCAGCTTGCGCTGCCGCACGCGATCCTCCAGCAGCGAGAGCTGTACGGCGTCGCGGCGCAGACCGCTGACGCACAGGTGCACCTGGCGCACCGGGCAGGGCAAGGTGGGACCGGGCAGCAGCGCGGAGGCCGCCTGGAAAATCTCCTGGCTGGTGTCGGTGTAGTGCGGCAGGCTGCGCCGTCCGCCGGTCCCGCGCTCGCCGGAATAGTCGTGATCGTAGCCCACCCACAGGTGCACCGTCTTTCCCTGAAAGCCGCCGTTGCGCAGCCGCCGGCCCGTGCGCTCGCAGAGGCGCAGCAGGATGCCGTCGAGGACGCGCCGGGTGAAGACCGGCTCCGGCAGCGTCACCCCGTGGCCCATCGACTTCTCCGCCGCCTGCGCGTGGTAGGGCGACACCGGCGCCAGGTCGATGCCCTGTCCCCACAGCCAGTAGACGTGGCCGAGCACGCCGAACTCGCGCACCAGCACTTCGCGCGGGATGCGCCCCAACTGCTCCACGGTGTAGATGCCCAGCTTCTGCAGGCGGCGCTCCACCCGCGGGCCGATGCCGCAGATGTCGATGAGCGCGATGGACTGCAGCACCGCCGGCACCTCCGCCGGGGTGACGTGGGTGATGCCGTCCGGCTTGTGCCAACTGGAGACCAGCTTGGCCAGCATCTTGTTCGGCCCGATGCCGATGGAGCAGGTGATCCCCGGCCCCAGCGCCGCGCGCAGCTCGCGTTTGATCGCCTGCGCCAGCATGTGCGCGTCGCCGTATTCCACCGCCAGCTCGGTCATGTCCATGAACGCCTCGTCGATGGAGAACGGCTCCACTTTGTCGGTGTAGCGGGTGAGCACGCGCAGCGACTTGGTGCTGATCTCCCCGTACATGTCCATGTCGGAGCGCACCGCCTGCAGGTCGGGACAGCAGCGCAGCGCCTCGTTGACGTGCATGCCCACCTTCACCCCGCGCGCCTTTGCCTCGGTGGAGGCGGCGATGATCGCCGTGCCCTTCGCCGGGCCGCGGATGCCCACCGGCTTGCCGCGCAGCGGCGGATACGCCTGCTGCATGCAGCGCGCGAAAAAGGAGTCGTAGTCGAGCAGGAAAATCGTGCGCTCCGGCGCCGCCTCCAGGCTGAACGCCGCCGCCGCGGTCGCCTGCATCGTCTGCCCCAGTCCCGTCCGAAATCCCGTGACCATCGCCGGCCTCCTTTCGTGGGTCGTTCAAGGTTCAAGGTTGGCGAGAGTCGACAACTCGCTCGTTTCTCGCTCGTTTGTGCTCACAACTCGCTCGAATTCGCCTGCAACCCGCTCGTGTTGGTGGGTAACTCGCTCGAATTCGCTCGTGCACTTGAGTGGGTTTGCCGCAAGCCCCCCACCGGGAATACACCCATCCCAAAGCCAATTGTAGGGAACGGTCGCCGCACCGTTCCTGCGGTCGGCAACCTGTCGGTATCCGTCACCTCGCCGAAGGCTGCCGATGATGTGACGGATACCGACAGACCGCCGGGACGAGGAACGGTACGGCGACCGTTCCC
>CAIMEK010000414.1 GCA_903839965.1 uncultured Acetobacteraceae bacterium
CCGAGCGGCGCATGCGCATCGCACGCGAGACCATGGAGATCTATGCGCCGCTTGCCGAACGCATCGGCATGGACCGCATCAAGACGGAACTCCAGACCCGCGCCTTCGCCCAGCTCGACCCCGAGGCCTATGACAGCATCCAGGCGCGGCTGAACTTCCTGCGCGGCCAGGGCGCGGACGTCATCGAGGAAGTGCGCGCCGAGCTTGCCACGATCTGTCGCGACGCCGGCGTCGAGCAGGTCGACGTGTCGGGGCGCGAGAAGTCGCCGTTCTCGATCTGGGAGAAGATGCAGCGCCGCAACGTGCAGTTCGAGCAGCTCTCCGACATCATGGCGTTCCGCATCGTCGTGCCGACGCGCGAGGCCTGCTACACGGCGCTCGGCGCGGTGCATGCCGCCTACCAGGTCATCGCCGGCCGCTTCAAGGACTACATCTCCACCCCCAAGGCGAACGGCTACCGCTCGCTGCACACCGGCGTGACGCTGCGCGAGCCGCGCAACCAGAAGATCGAGGTGCAGATCCGCACCCCCGAGATGCACGACATCGCCGAGAACGGCGTGGCGGCGCACTGGATCTACAAGCAGCACGACGCCGCCGCCGCCGAGGCGCAGCATTTCCAGTGGGTGCAGGACCTGCTGGAAATCCTCGACAACTCCACGCCCGACGAGTTCCTCGAGAACACCAAGCTCGAACTCTACCAGGACCAGGTGTTCTGCTTCACGCCGATGGGGCAGCTCATCCAGTTGCCGCGCGGCGCCACGCCGATCGACTTCGCCTACGCGGTGCACAGCCAGATCGGCGACACCTGCGTCGGCGCCAAGATCAACGGCCGGCTGCTGCCGCTGCGCCACGAACTGCAGAACGGCGACCAGGTCGAGATCATGACCTCGCGCGGCGGCACGCCGAGCCCGCAATGGGAGCGGTTCGTCGTCACCGGCAAGGCGCGCGCGCGCATCCGCCGCTACATCCAGCAGCAGCAGCGCCAGCAGTACCGCGACGCCGGCAAGAGCGCGCTGGCCAAGGGCTTCCGCCAGGAGGGGGTGGACGGCTCGGAGAAAATCCTCGAGACGGCGCTCAAGTCGCTCAAGGCGGCGAGCGTCGACGACCTCTACGTGGTGGTCGGCAAGGGCGACATCAGCCCGCGCGAGGTGGTCACCGCGGCCTATCCGGAACTGCGCCAGGCCCGGGCGCCGCGCATGCTGCCGACGCTGCCCAGCCGCTCGCCGCGCACCGAATCGGGCAAGGTGTTGCCGATCAGCGGCCTGGTCGCCGGCATGGCGATCCACTATGCCGGCTGTTGCCACCCGCTGCCCGGCGACCGCATCGTCGGCATCGTCGCCACCGGCAAGGGCGTCACCATCCACACCCGCGAGTGCCCCACGCTGGAGAGTTTCGCGGCCACGCCGGAACGCTTCATCGACGTGGACTGGGAACCGGCGGCCTTCACCTCGCACAAGCTCGACAAGGGCGAGGGCCATACCGGCCGGGTCTCGGTGATCGCCTCCAACGAGCCGGCGGCGCTGGCCGACATCACCAACGCCATCACCAAGCAGGACGGCGCCATCGCCTCGCTGCGGGTGGTCAGCCGCCAGGCCGATTTCTTCGAGGCCGTGGTGGACGTCGAGGTGCGCGATCTCGGCCACCTCAGCCGCGTCATCGCCGGCCTGCGCGCCGCCAACGTCGTGCACCAGGTCGAGCGGGCGAGGGGGTAAGGCAGGGCAGGGTCGTGCCGGGGGGCGGCGCGCTTGCTTGACAGGAGGGAGGGGGATGGGCTTCATCCGGCCCCGCAGCCCCCGGAGTCAGATCCCTCATTCATGGCGCAGCACATCATGGCCAGGCGCAAGTCCAGCGCACTGATCGAGAACATCAAGACCATTGTCTATGCTGGTCTCATCGCCATCGGCATCCGCACCGTGGCGTACGAGCCGTTCAACATCCCGTCCGGGTCGATGATCCCCACGCTGCTGGTGGGCGATTATCTGTTCGTCTCGAAATACAGCTACGGCTATTCGCACTTCTCGCTGCCGCTGTCCCCGCCGCTGTTCACCGGCCGCATCTTCGGCCGGCTGCCCGAGCGGGGCGACGTGGCCGTGTTCAAGCTGCCGCGCGATCCCAGCCAGGACTACATCAAGCGCATCATCGGCCTGCCCGGCGACCGCATCCAGATGAAGGCCGGCCAACTCTTCATCAACGGCACGGAAGTGGTGCGCAAGCCGGCCGGCGATTATATGGCCGAGGGCGACGGCCCGCGCATGCTGCTCAAGCGCTACCTCGAAATCCTGCCGAACGGGCGCGAGCATTACATTCTCAAGGCCACCGATGACGGCCCGCTCGACAACACCCAAGAGTACAAGGTGCCTGAGGGCGACGTGTTCGCCATGGGCGACAACCGCGACAACTCGCTGGACAGCCGTGTGCTGAATGCCGTCGGCTTCGTGCCGGTCGAAAACCTGGTTGGCCGCGCCGAGTTCATCTTCCTCTCGGTCGGCGGCTCGGCGGCGCTGTGGGAGTTCTGGGAGTGGCCGTTCGATATCCGCTGGAACCGCCTGTTCAAGGGCATTTCCTGACGGACGCCCCCGCCCCGGCCATCGAAGGCGACGCCCTTGCATCGCCGGAAGGGCCACGCGCCGCGGACATCCTCGGCCATGCATTCGCCCGCCCGGACCTGCTGCGCGAGGCGCTGACCCATCGCTCCGCGGTGGTCGGGCGCAAGCTGGCGCGCGGGCGCACCGCGCGGACCGGCGGCGCCGGCTCGAACGAGCGGCTGGAATTCGTCGGCGACCGCGTGCTCGGCCTGCTGATCGCCGAGTGGCTGGCGGAGCGTTTCCCGCACGAGCAGGAAGGCCAACTCGGCCCGCGGCTCGCTCACCTGGTGTCCCAGCCCGTGCTGGCCGCCATCGCCAGCGAACTCGGCCTGCCCGGCGTGCTGTCGGTGGCCCCCGGCGAATCGCGCGCCGGCGTGCGCCGGCTGGCGACGGTGCTGGCCGACGCCATGGAGGCGCTGATCGGCGCGCTTTACCTCGATGGCGGCCTGGCGCCGGCCCGCCGCTTCGTGCACCGGGCCTGGGAGGGCGCCATGACCGGCCTCGCCGAACCGCCCAAGGACCCCAAGACCGGCCTGCAGGAATGGCTGCTGGGGCGCGGCATGAAGCTGCCCAGCTACACCGTGCTGTCGCGCCAGGGGCCGCCGCACAACCCGGTATTCGTCATCGGCGTGGCCGCCGACGGCCAGGAGGGCACCGGCACCGCGGGCGCCAAGCGCCTCGCCGAGCGGCTGGCCGCCGCCGACCTGCTGGCCAAGCTGCAGCGATGAGCGAGCAATCCCCCCCCAGCCGCTGCGGCTTCGTCGCCATCCTCGGCGCGCCCAACGCCGGCAAGTCCACCCTGCTGAACCGCCTCACCGGCGCCAAGCTGTCGATCGTCACCCCGAAGGCGCAGACCACGCGCTTCCGCGTGCTCGGCATTCTGTTGCGCGGACCGGCGCAGATCCTGCTGGTGGACACGCCGGGCATCTTCGCCCCGCGCCGCCGGCTCGACCGCGCCATGGTGCGGGCGGCCTGGACCGGCGCGCAGGACGCCGACCTCGCGCTGCTGCTGGTCGACGCCCGCGTCGGCCTCACCGACGGCGTGCGCGCCATTGCCGAGGGCCTGCGCTCGCGCGGCGGCCGGGTATGGCTGGTGCTCAACAAGATCGACCTGACCACCCCGCAGCGGCTGCTGCCGCTGACCGCGGAGCTCAACGCGCTGGCTGGCTTCGAGCACACCTACATGGTCAGCGCCGTCAACGGCGAGGGGCTGAACGAACTGGCCGACGCGCTCGCCGCGGCGGTGCCGCCCGGGCCGCATCTCTATCCGGACGACAACCTCACCGACCTGTCCGACCGGCTGCTGGCCGCCGAGGTGGTGCGCGAGCAGATCTTCCTGCAGACCCACGAGGAGGTGCCGTACGGCACCACGGTGGAGACCGAGAACTGGCAGGAGCGGCGCGACGGCTCGGTGCGAATCGAGGCCACGGTCTACGTCGCCCGGGCCGGCCAGAAGGCCATCCTGATCGGCGAGGGCGGCCGCCGCATCCGCGACATCGGCGCCCGCGCCCGCAAGGAACTGGCCGGGCTGCTCGACCGCCAGGTCCACCTGTTCCTCAATGTGCGCCAACGCACCGGCTGGGACGAGGAGGCGGCCCGGCTCAGGGCATTGGGGCTGGACGATCCGGGCTGACGCCGCGGGAGAAGCAACGGAATGAACGATCCGGACTGGCTGCAATGGGCCCGCGAGATGCAGGCGATCGCCCAGATCGGCCTGGAATACACCGAAGGTCCGTACGACCGCGAACGCTACCACGCCCTGCGCGCGCTGGCCGCCCGCGCCATGGCGGCCCATACCGGCGCCAACCTCGAACGCATCGAGGCGCTGTTCAGCGCCGAGCAGGGCTACGCCACGCCGAAAGTCGATGTGAGGGGCGCGGCGTTCCGCGACGGTCGCCTCCTGCTGGTGCGTGAATCGGCCGATGCGGGGCGCTGGACGCTGCCCGGCGGCTGGGCCGACGTGAACCTCACGGCGGCGGAGAACGTTGCCCGCGAACTGGTCGAGGAATCCGGCTTCGTGGTGCGCGTGCGCAAGCTCGCCGCGGTATGGGACCGCAGCCGCCACGGCCATACGCCCAAGCCGTTCTACGCCTACAAGATGTTCTTCATCTGCGACATCGTCGGCGGCGCGCCCACCACCAGCGTGGAAACCTCGGAGGTGGCGTTCTTCGGCGCCGCCGAAATCCCCGACGACCTGTCGCACGACCGCGTGCGTCCGGCGCAGATCCGGCGGATGTTCGACCATTACCGCCAGCCGGACCTGCCCACCGACTTCGACTGACCCGTTTCGGGAGCCCAGCATGGAGTGGGACGCGCCTGCCATCATCCTGCACGCCCGCCCGTTCGGCGAAAGCGACGCCATCGCCACCGTGATGACCGAGGAGCACGGTGCCCATCGCGGGCTGGCGCGCGGCGGGGCCGGCCGCTCCGGCGCGGCGCTCTGGCAGTCCGGCAACCTCGCCCAGGTGCGCTGGGCCGGCCGCCTGGCCGACCAGCTCGGCTCGTTCTCCGCCGAACTCGTCCACCCCGCCGCCGCCCTGGCCATGGACGATGCGCTGCAACTCGCCATGCTGACCGCCGCCTGCGCGGTGGCCGAAGGCGCGCTGCCCGAGCGCGAGGCGCATCCGCGCCTCTTCGAAGGGCTGTTGGGCCTGATCGCCCGCCTTGCCCGCGGCGCCGACCTGCTCGCCGAACTGGTCCGCTGGGAGGCGCTGCTGCTGGCCGAACTCGGCTACGGCCTCGACCTCTCCTCCTGCCCGGTCACCGGGACCAGCGAAGGGCTGCTGTATGTCAGCCCGAAATCCGGCCGCGCACTCAGCGCCGAAGGGGCCGGCACATGGGCGCCCCGGATGCTGCCGCTGCCGCCCTTCCTGCTTGGCAGGGGCGAAGGCGATCCGGTGCAGTGGCGCGACGGACTGCGCCTGACCGGGCACTTCCTCACCCGCGACGCCTTCGGCCTGCGCCACCTGCCGTTGCCCCACGCCCGGCAGGCGCTGTACGACCGGGTGGCGAAGATGGCGGAGGCCGAGTCGAATGCCTGACGACCTGCCCGGACGGATCGAGGACACCAAGCTGGCGGACGCGCTGAGCGAGCGCTACCTCGCCTATGCGCTGTCCACCATCATGTCGCGCTCGCTGCCCGACCTGCGCGACGGGCTCAAGCCGGTGCACCGGCGGCTGATCTACGCCATGCACCAGTTGCACCTGGACCCCGCCGCCGGCTTCAAGAAATGCGCCCGCGTGGTGGGCGACGTGATCGGCAAATACCACCCGCACGGCGACGCCTCGGTCTACGAGGCGCTGGTGCGGCTGGCGCAGGATTTCGCCGCTCGCTACCCGCTGATTGAGGGCCAGGGCAATTTCGGCAACATCGACGGCGATAACGCCGCGGCCATGCGCTACACCGAGGCCCGCCTCACCGAGGTCGCCAAGGCGCTGCTGGCCGGCATCGACGACGACGCGGTGGATTTTCGCCCCACCTACGACGGCGAGGAAAGCGAGCCGGTCGTGCTGCCCGGCGGCTTCCCCAACCTGCTCGCCAACGGCGCCGCCGGCATTGCGGTCGGCATGGCCACCTCCATCCCGCCGCACAACGCCGGCGAGGTCTGCGCCGCCGCCATCGCCATGGTGCGCGACCCCGCCATTACCACCGCCGGCCTGCTGAAGCACATGCGGGGCCCCGACTTCCCCACCGGCGGCACCATCGTCGAGGAGCCGGCGGCCATTCTCGCCGCCTACGAAACCGGCCGCGGCGGCTTCCGCCTGCGCGCCAAATGGAGCGTCGAACAGGGCCGCTTCGGCACCTGGAGCATCGTCGTCACCGAAATTCCCTACCAGGTGCAGAAATCCCGGCTGATCGAGCAGATCGCCCAGCTCATGGAGGAGAAGAAACTCCCCCTGCTCGGCGACGTGCGCGACGAAAGCACCCACCAGGTCCGCCTCGTGCTGGAGCCCAAGACCCGCTCCGTCGAGCCCGAAGTGCTGATGGCGGGCCTGTTCCGTGCCACCGCGCTGGAATCCCGCTTCCCGCTCAACATGAACGTGCTGTCCGCCGACCGCACCCCGCGGGTGATGGGCCTGCACGAGGTGCTGCGCGCCTGGCTCGACCACCGCCACGAGGTGCTGGTTCGCCGCTCCCGCCACCGCCTGGCCGCCATCGAGCGGCGTCTGGAAATCCTCGACGGCTTCCTCAAGGTGTTCCTCAACCTCGACGAGGTGATCCGCATCATCCGCACCGAGGACGAACCCAAGCCGGCCTTAATGCGCGCCTTCGAACTCTCCGACACCCAGGCCGAGGCCGTCCTCAACATGCGCCTGCGCAGCCTGCGCAAGCTGGAGGAACTGGAGATCCGCAAGGAACATCGCGGGCTCTCCAAGGAGAAAAAGGACATCCAGGCGCTGCTGGCCAGCGACCCCCTGCGCTGGGAACGCATTGCCGGCGAGCTGGAGGAAACCCGCGCGAAATTCTCGACCGGCCCGCTCGGCGAACGCCGCACCGAATTCGCCGACGCCGGCCCGGTCGTCGACGTGTCGCCCGAAGCCTACATGGAGCGCGAGGCGATCACCGTCGTGCTGTCCGACAAGGGCTGGATCCGCGCCATCCGCGGCGCGGTGGCCGATCCGCGTGAGCTGAAGTTCAAGGACGGCGACCGCCTCCGCCTGCTGGTGGCCTGCGAAACCACCGACCGCATCTGCCTGTTCGCCACCAACGGCCGCGCCTACACGCTCAAGGCCGGCGACCTGCCGCGCAGCCGCGGCGATGGCCAGCCCGTCCGCCTGCTGGTGGAAATGACCAACGAGGACGACGTCGCGGCCCTGCTGCTGCCGCGCGAAGGCACCCGCTACCTGGTCGCCTCCAGCTTCGGCCGCGGCTTCGTGGTGAAAGCCGAGGAACTCTCAGCCGAAAAACGCACCGGCCGGCAAATCCTCAACCTGCGCCCCGGCGAGGAAGCCCAGGTCTGCACCCCCGCCGAAGGCGACCACATCGCCGCCATCGGCAGCACCCACCGCCTGCTGGTGTTCCCCCTCGAGCAGGTTCCCGAACTCGCCCGCGGGGCCGGCGTGATCCTGCAGAAATACAGCGGCAAAGGCACCCTCAGCGACCTCACCGTGTTCCGCCTGGGCGATGGCCTGAGCTGGCGCCAGGGCGAACGCACCCGCACCGAAACCGACCTCCGCCAATGGCTCGGCGAACGCGCCCAGGTCGGCCGCGCGCCGCCCCATGGGTTCCCGAAAAACGGCAAATTCGGCTGAGGGAAGACGCAAGGCCAGAACTGCGCCCTCGCCTAGCCTTACGCCCACGCCTCGGCGATCGGTGCCAACGATCCCAGGGTGTCCAGTTCCGCCACGGCCTGGCTGAGGGTGGTTGTCTTGCGGCGGCCCAGCACGGGTTTGACGAGGCCGACGAATTTCAGTTCCAGGCGACGGCCCTGCTCCGCCACGTCGGCCGCGGGGATGCCGGAGTCGTGGGTGGCGGAGAAGGTCTGGTCGACCAGGTGCACGTCCATTTCCGCCCGGCTGTGGGTCCATCCGGGCTGCAAGTCGATGCGGACGCGCTCGCGCAGCGCCACCAGGGCGGGGTTGGCGCAGGTTGCTTCGGCGTAGGTGTCGAGGCGACCGGTGTCGAGGCCGGCGAGGGCCATGGCGGTGGTCTGGCGCAGGCTGAACTTGGCTTCGAGCGCGGTGCGCGGGGAGGGGATGTTGCAGATGCTGTCGCAGCATTCGCCCACGCGCAGGACGATGCCGGTGATCCGTTCGGCGGTCAGGCTGTGCTGCTGGCGCAGCTCGCGCGCCGCCTCGATGGCGGCGTGCGTGAAGTAGCAGGCGGCGTGGTACTTGAAGAGGTTGGCGCGGAGGTGCCAGCCCCCTTCGGGGTCGGCCAGCGCGGCCATGGGGTTGAAGTCCGGGCTGTGGGTGCGGGCGAAGCCTTGCGGGCACTCCAGAGCGTCGGTGCGCGAGGTGAAGCCGCGGGCCGCCAGGCGTGCCGCCAGCAGGCCGTTGTAGGCGGCGCGGCCGGCATGCAGCGGCTTGCACATGGTGCCGAACATCGACTTCAGGCCGGCCGCCTGGGTCGCGGCGATGCCGAGCGCGTGGGCGGTGCGTTGCTCGTCGAGCCCGAGCAGGTGGGCGCAGCCCGCGGCGGCGCCGAACGTGCCCAGTGTGCCGGTGGCGTGAAAGCCGAGGCCGTCGTAATGGCCGGGCGCCACCAGGCGGCCGACGCGGCAAGCGGTTTCGTAGCCGGCGACGAAGGCGGCGATCAGTTCGGCGCCGGATGCGCCGCGCTCCTCGGCCAGCGCCAGCACCGCCGGCAGCACGGCGACGGAGGCATGGCCGGGCATGGCCAGGTTGACGTCGTCGAAGTCCAGCGCGTGGCTGGCGGTGCCGTTGAGCAGCGCGGCGGAGAGCGCGGGCAGGGTCAGGTTCCGCCCGATCACCCCGGCGGTGCCGGCGCCGCCCTGGTCCACCAGTTCGGCCTCCAGCATGCGCACCAGCGGGTCGTTGGCGCCGGCGATCGTCACCCCCAGGGTGTCCAGCACGCATTGCCGGGCGATGGCGCGGATTTCGTCGGGCAGGTCGGCGAAGCGCACGGCGAGGGCGCGACGGGCGAGCGCCAGCGTCAGGTCCGCGGCGCCGTCGGTGAGTGCGTCCATGCTCGGCTTTCCTTGGAGAGGTTTCGCTTTCCGGCGGCAAACGCGCGAGTGAAGCGCGGGCTCCCCACGCGCGAATCCTGCAGGGACGTCAACTGCATGGTGACGCTACCGGGCCGGGGAATCCCGGTCAATGAAAGCGGGGCAGGGCCGCGCCTAGGCGGTGACCTGCAAGGCGGGGGCGGCCCAGCCGATGGGGGTCCATGTGGGCTGGTTGTTGTGCATGGCGAACATGCCGATGCCGCCGCCGGTGGGGTCGCGGAACAGGATGTCGGCGGTGCCGTCGCCATTGTAGTCGCCGATGCCGGCGACCTGCAGGTGGGGGTCGGCCCAGCCGATGCTGGTCCATGTCGGCTGGCAGTTGTGCATGACGAAGTCGCCGAGGTCGCCGCTGGTGGGATCGCGGAACAGGATGTCGTTGGTGCCGTCGCCGTTGAAGTCGCCGATGCCGGCGACCTGCAAGCGGGGATCGGGTGTTCCGATATAGGCAAATACCGGTTGGCCGGCGAGCATGATGAACTGGCTGAGAGCGCCGCTGGTGGGATCGCGGAACAGGATATCGGTGGTGCCGTCGCCGTTGAAGTCGCACGTGCCGACGACCTGCAGGTGCGGATCGCCCATGCCGACATAGGCGAAAGTCGGTTGGCCATTGTTAATCACGAACTGACTGAGACTGCCACTGGTGGGATCGCGGAACAGGATATCGGTGGTGCCGTCGCCGTTGAAGTCGCCCGTGCCGACGACCTGCAGGTGCGGATCGGCCATGCCGACATA
>CAIMEK010000415.1 GCA_903839965.1 uncultured Acetobacteraceae bacterium
GATCATCGAGCAGGCCGTGGCGACGAAGGGCACTGTGCCATTCATCGGCCTTGAAATCGATCTGTTCCTCGAACTCTGGTTTGGCAATGCCGACGACCTCGTAGCATGCGCCGGGAACGAGGAGCTGCAGAAGAACAACATCGCGTTCTTCCACATCAAGCCGTACCGGTTCGTGTGACGTAGCCTAGGCAGCGTTGCCGGGCCGCCGCCGCGGCGCAATTCCTCATTGGCGCCGCGGCATCGTTGCGACGGGGGAAGACAACAAAAGTCGGCTGTCGACCCCTGCCGCTTTTCCCTATGCCAGTTCTTTGACCGCGAGCTCGAGAAGGTCTTTACCAATCGAGGCCTCGAATTTCGCGTAGACCGGGCGCGTCGTCTGCACGAACAGCTTTTTGTTTTCTGGCGAAATCTCGTTCACCCCGATCAGCGTCTTCAGCTTCGCCACCGCGGCGTCGATGGCCTGCGGCTGCGCCACCCACTCGTAGTCCGCCGCCTTCTGAAAGGCTTGACGGAAAATTTCCTGCTCGTCCTTGCTCAGTTCGTCCCAAACACCCTTGTTGAGGGTGATAAGGAAAATGTCCGTCACATGCGAGTCGAGCGACAGGTATTTTACGACCTCGTTCCATTTGAACGCCAGCACATCGGGGGCGGCCGTCTCGAAGCCGTCCACGGCGTTCTGCTGCAGCGCCATATAGATCTCGGCGGCATCCATCGCGACCGGCGTGGCGCCCAGCGCCTGGAAGGTTTCGATATAGACCTGGCTGTTGATCACCCGGATCTTGAGGCCCTTGCAATCCGCCGGCGTCTGGATGGGCCGGGCCCGGTTCAGGATGTGACGCCCGCCGATCAACAAATAGCCCAAAATGTAAAAGCCTGCGGCCTCGCCCATTTTGCCGATCTGGTCGGCGAGCTTGCCACCGAGGGCGGCGCGCAGACGCTCGTTGCTGCCGCCGATGATATACGGCAGGGTGAAGACGTCGATCGGCTTGATGTAGTTGGAATACCAGGCCGGCACCGCCATCATCATGCTCAGCGACCCGGTCTTCACCGCCGACATCATCTCCGCGATGCTGCCGAGCTGGGAGGTCGGATAGACATCGACCCGCATCTTGCCCTGCGAAGCAGTCCCCACTTCGCTGGCCAGCATCGTCACGGCCTTGTGGTAGACGGTGTCGACCGGCAGGTTATGGCCGAAGCGAAATACCTTAGCGCGCTGCCCATATGCCGGCAGCGAAATGCCGAGCGACGCCACGCCCGCGGCCGCTGCGCTCAGTTGCAGGAATTTCCGCCGCTCCGCGGCGACGATCTGACCGATGCTCTTCATGACATTTCCTTCTGTCTTTGGGTTTATTTGGCTTTACGTCAGTGCAAGCCGAAGTAGTGCGGCAACCACACCGTCAGCTCCGGGAACAGAATCACGACAACCAGTCCCAGAATAAGAAATACGTTGTACACGAAGCTCGGTCGCATTGTTTCGTTGACCGGCGACTCGCCGATGGCGCAGGCGACATAATAGCCGATGCCGACCGGCGGCAGGAACACGCCGATCCCGGTGGCCATGGTGATCATGATGCCGAATTGCAGCGGATCGACGCCGAAGTTCGTGGCGATGGGCAACAGGATCGGCGCTCCGATCAGCAACGCCGGCAACCCCTCCAGGACGATGCCGATGATGATCATCACCACCATGCTCAGGAACATGAATGCGTCCGGGCTTTGCAGTTTGCTGAACTCTGCCGCCAGCGAGCGGCCGAGCCCGTCGGTCACGATTGCCTGTGACAGCAGGTTCGCCCCGCAGATCATGAACAACACCATGCCCGCGATCAGCGTCGCGTCGCGCATGGCGACCCAGCCCGAGCGCATTCCAACCGAGCGATAGAACAGCAGCGCCACCACGAAGCCATAGATCACGGCGAAGGTCGCCGATTCCGTCGGCGAGGCGACACCGCCGACGATGCCGCCGACCACGATCACGGGTACCATGAAGGCCGGGATCGCCAGCGGCATGCTCATCAGCGCCCGCCGCAGATTGAACGGTGGGCCTTTGTGAAAGCCGTGCAGCCGGCTACGGATCAGCACTGCGATGATCAGCGCGATCGCCAGGATTGCCGCGGGAATGATGCCGGCGACGAACAGCGAGCCGATCGACAGCGTGGTGATGGAGCCCAGCACCAGCAGCGCCAGCGACGGCGGAATCGTCTCCCCCATCGCCGCCGCGGCTGCCAGCACGGCGACCGATTCGGTGGCCGGATAGCCGTAGTCCCGCAGCGGTTGCTTCATCACGCTGCCGACCGTCGCCATGTCGGCGCCCTTCGAGCCGCTGACCCCGGAGAACACGTACATTCCGACGACCTCCGCGATCAGGAGTCCGCCGGACCAATGCCCGACCCATTCCTGCACCGCGTCAATCATCCGCTTCGCCATCCCCGTCACTTCCATCAGGGTTCCGACGAGCATGAAAAACGGGATGGCCAGCAGGATGAAGCTGTTGACGCCGTATTGGAGGGACGAGGGAAACAGCACAATTGTCGCGTCGCCAGTGTAGAGGAAATACAGCATTCCTGCGAGTGCGAGGATGCCAGCGATCGGCACCGCGGTCAGGAACGCCAGCACCAGCGCCGGCAGCACGAGAATGAACGGCTCCATCTCAACCACGCCGGTGGCATAGGCCCAGCGCAGTACCAGCGCGGCAACGGCGATCAACGAGGCGATGGCGGCGCCGATGGCAATGGCGCGCACATGCAGAAACGCGAGCTTTTCCAGACTGAAGATTGCGAAAAGCACCAGACCGATGCCGAGCCACATCACGGTGTAGGCCCCGCTGATGCCGAGAACCGGCATGACCAGCGCGGTCTGTCCGGCGAGAAAGGCGGGATAGGCCACCAGGGCCATCAGGTTCACGCCCAGGAAGATCACCAGGCCGCATGCCTGGAGAATCTCACGCCAGACCCCCCCGCTACGCTCGACGAGCGCGGTATAGGCCATGCCGGCACCGCGGCGATAATAGGCGGCAGCGCCAAGGAAGGTGATGATTGAAATCAGGATTGCCCAGGCATCGGTGCTCCAGGCAAAGGCGTAGTCGAAGAAATAGCGTCCCAGTGCATTGCCGGATGTGATGGCGATGTTGATGATGAGCGCCAGCACCGTCACGAGTTCGACCGAGAACGCCAGCCGATCGAGCAGCACCGGCGCCTTCCACCCCGTGCAGCCGCGGTGGGCGCGCAACTCGTCGGCAGTCCAGGCGACCGGACGCAGATCCTCAGACACGACACTCCTCCGGGGGATTCTCGAATTCCGTCCAACCGGCCGGACTTTTATCTGATGGTATCACTCCCTTTCTGCACCGGGTAGATGCAATGGTTCACTCCCGCGCGGACGCGCTTCACCGGCCGACCGGTGACGCCCAGCCCGTTATCCATGCTGACCTTGCCGCTCAGGCGGGCGCCCGCGTCGCGTGCCGCAGCAGCAAACGCCAGCCGTCCGCTTCCTTGGTCCACACCAGCGTCTCCTGCAGATGCAGCGTGATCTTCGGGCCGTGGGCCAGATCCACCATGTCGATCACGCCGCTGGTGACCGCGACGTCGCCGAAGATTTTCGTTTTGCCCCCGCGCTGCGTGATCGGCCCGTGCACGTACAATCCGCTGCGCTGGCCGGTCAGGTTCTCGAACTTGGTCTCGGCGATGCCCTGCGAGTGGACGTAAACCAGCTCCTCCGACATGATCTTGCCGAGTGCATCGGCATCGGAATTGGTGAGGCCGGTATACAGCGCTTCCTCGAGCTCGGCGATGATCTGCGTTGCCGGCTTGTTGTCGCTCATTGGTTTTCCCTTATTGGTGAAGAAGGCAGCCGGCGCTCGGCTGCCCAGTCCGCCTCGCGCTCCGCGAGCCCCGCGCCAGGCGGTCGCTGAAACCCCCGGGCGCCACGGCGCTGGTCAGGAACGCGCCCGGCAGGGTCAAGGACACCGACATCGTGGTGAAGAAGCCGAATACGCAGGGCGTCGGACATGCCATTGCAACCTGGGGGCTACATGCCATGGCGACGCCGGCGGGGCCCACGCATCCCACCTCAAGCGGCAACCCCGGGCTACCGATCGAATCCACGTGCGGTTCCTTTCGCAGTAATTCTATCCACGAGGCGGGATTCCAGAAGGCCCCGGAATGATAAGCACCTTTGCGGGTGCGCAGCCGAAGGCGTCGCTGTTTGGAAAAACACTGCCGACGATGGGGTCGGAAATCGGGACAATGCGCCCCCTTTCGCGCACGGCGGCGGCGACTGGACCCTGGCCGCTTTCGGGGGCAGGCATCCGCGTCGCCGACATGGTATATTGACCACGCTGGATTCCGCGTGCCGTTGGAGTGCGGGCAGCCATCGAATCGAAAAAAGACTGGACTGGGAGTGCGGCAAGCCGACCTGCATGACCCGCCCGAAGCGGGCGATTCAGGGAGCGACCTCGCTGCATCTCCCGATCCGAGGGAGGCACGATACGTGGATTACCTCAGCGCGATGCGGCTTTTCGTCCGCGTTGTCGAACTCGGCAGCCTATCAAGGGCAGCCCAGGATGCGGCAGTCAAGACTTCCACGATCTCGCGCGCGGTTGCCGCGCTGGAGGCGGACCTGGGCATCGCCCTGTTGAGCCGGTCCACGCGTCGCTTGCACCCGACCGAAGCCGGGCTTGAGTTCTACGACCGGGCCTCCCGCATTCTGGACGACTTCGAATCTGCCTGCCTGCAGGTGTCGTGGCTCAACAGCCATGCGCAGGGAGTGCTCAGAATCCATATCCCGCGTGCCTTCGGGCTCCGCCATATCATCCCTTTGCTTCCAGGCTTTCTTGCCCACTATCCCGATATCAAGGTGGACATGGCGTTGTCGGACGCCACGGTCGACATCATCGGGGCCGGCGTGGATCTGGCGGTTCGTATCGGAGCATTGCCGAGCTCGGCGTTGGTGGCCAAGAAGCTGGCGACGTACGGATGGGTGCTGTGCGCCAGCCCGGCCTACCTGACCGGCCATCCCCCCGTCGAACGGCCGCAGGACTTGTGCCGCCAGGTTTGCCTGCTGGCCGCCACGGACCGTTGGACCTTCACCCGCGCCGGCGACGACGTCGAGGTGCAGGTCAGCGGTCCGCTGCAGACCGACGACAGCGAAGCGCTGTTCGAGGCGGCGCGTTGCGGACTCGGGATCGCCCTGCTGCCCACATGGTTGACCGCAGACGACCTCAGCTGCGGCCGGCTGCAGCC
>CAIMEK010000416.1 GCA_903839965.1 uncultured Acetobacteraceae bacterium
ACGTAGGTGATAGGCTTGTCCATGACCCGTCTCCTATGCATCAGGCTCGGCACCGGCCGTCCGGCGCAACCCTCGAAAACCTGCATACTGTGAGACGGGTCACCTCCAGTCGCCCCGGTCTCAGGCGAACATGTGGTCTAGGCGGACTGCCGCGATGGGACCGGCGACGGCGCCAGGTGGGCGCGGTCGCGGCCGGCCTGCTTGGCCGCATACAGCGCGGTGTCGGCCACCGACAGGCCGGTCACCAGCGCCGGCTCCGGCTCGATGCCTTCCAGCAGCGCCGCCACGCCGGCGCTGATGGTCACGATACCGTCCGGGATGGTGACGTCGGCGCGCACGCGGGCGCGCATGCGCTCGGTGGCCTGCAGCGCAAGGTCGTCGGTGCTGCCGGGCAGCAGGACGGCGAATTCGTCGCCGCCGAGGCGGCCCAGCAGGTCGCCGGGACGCAGCTCCAGCGAGACGACGTAGACGAAGCGCTTCAGCACCTGGTCGCCGGCGAAGTGCCCGGACTGGTCGTTGATCATTTTGAAGTGGTCGATGTCGAGCATGACCACCGATACGAGTTGCCCGGCCCGGCGCGCCTGGCCGATGGTGGAAATGGCCCGATCGAAGAAACCGCGCCGGTTGAGCGCGCCGGTCAGCAGGTCGGTCACCACCAGGCGGGCCAGTTCCAGCTCGGCCTGGTCACGCTGGCGCCACGCCCGCACCAGCATGAAGGCGTAGACGGGTAGTATGAGGTCGAAACAGAACAGCCACAGCCAGTTCGCGAACGGGGTGATTTCGTTCCGGCGCACAAACACGTTGTCGTAGGCGTCCACGCAGGACATCGTCGCGGCGATGCCCAGCAGGCCCGCCCCGATGCGGGCAACCAGCATATGCCGGTGATAGACGGGCTTGTCCTGGTGGGCGTAGTGGATTGCGTTGGCCGCGGCGGCGACGGCAAAGGCTGACAGCAGGAGCCGGCAGATCAGGTAGATCGTGTCTGTCAGGCTGGCCGGCGCCATCATCGTCGTCGTTCCACGCTTGCGGCGCCGCCCACGCTGGCCTCGCCGCGTTGCGCGTGCGGTCTGCGTCGCCCGCACCGACGGTGCAACGGCCATCGACGAAGGGCGGGGCGCCTGGAGCGCTTCCAGGCAAGCTGGAAGCACTCCAGCTCTCTGTAGGCGAGCAATTTCGCCAGCCCGCGGATCGCAGATCGATTCCGCTCAAGCTGGCATTGCTCTACAGGGGCGGCGGCCGGCGTGCCTGGGTGGCCTGCTCGAAGGCAAAGGCCAGCCGCAGCAGCGTCGGCTCGCTCCAGGCGCGGCCGGCGAAGCTGGCGCCGAGCGGGTAGGGGGGGGTGTCGCGCCCCTGCACGCCGCTGATGCAGCCGGCCGGCACCTGCACGCTGGGATAGCCGGCCTTGGCGGCGATGGACGCGCCGGCGGGGCCGGGGAACAGCACCGCATCGAGGCGGTGGCGGTCCATGTAGGCGTCCATGCCGTGGGTGCGCGACTGCAGCAGGTCGAGCCGGCGGGCCGCCAGGTATTCCGGCTCCGACAGGTCGCCGCTTGTGCCGGCGGCGGCGAGGAAGATGTCCTGCCCGAAGCGCAACGCCCGCCCGGCATGCGCCGCGTTGAAGGCCACCAGGTCGGCGAAGGCGCGCATGTCGGTGCCGCGCGCCCAGTCGCGCAGGTAGAGCGCCATGTCGTGCTTCAGTTCGAACACGAACACGCTGGAGATGCGCATGACCTGGTGGCGCAGCGGGCTTTCCGGGTTGCGGTTGAGGATGGGGAACTCGGTCGCCGGGCCGGGGATCCAGCCTTCGGTGGGGATGGCGGCGCGCACCACGGTGGCGCCGCAGTCCTGCAACGCCGCGATGGCCCGCTCCATCACCGCCCGGGCCGGGGCGGGCAGCGGCCCGTAATAGACGTCGTTGCCGGGGTCGGCGGGATCGCTGGGCACGCCGATGCGCGCGCCGCGCAGGCCGTCGGCGTCCAGCGCGGCGAGGTAGTCCGGGCCGAGCGGCGCGTGCAGCGTGGCGTCGTCGAGCGGGTCGGGGCCGGCCAGCACGCCGAGCAGCAGGGCGGCGTCGCGGACGGTGCGGGTCATCGGCCCGGCAGTGTCCTGGCTGTGCGCGATCGGGACGATGCCGGCGCGGCTGATCAGCCCGACCGTGGGTTTCACCGTTACCAGCCCGTTCAGGTTCGCCGGAGACAGGAGAGAGCCCGAGGTTTCGGTGCCGATGGCGGCGGCCGCCAGCCCGGCCGCGACGGCGACGCCCGAGCCGGCGCTGGAACCGCCGGGCAGCACGAACGGCGTGCCGCGCTCGTCGACCTCGAGGGCGTAGGGGTTCAGCACCTGGCCGCCGAGCGAGGAATAGCCCGACGGCATGCCGACGGCGAGGATGTTGGCGAACTCGGTCAGGTTGGTCTTGCCGAGCAGCACCGCGCCGGCCTCGCGCAGCCTGGCGACCACGGTGGCGTCGCGCGCGGCCTGCGCGCCTTGCAGGGCGAGCGAACCGGCGGTGGTGGGCTGGCCGTCCGCGGTGGCGATGTTGTCCTTCACCAGGATGGGGATGCCCTCGAGCGGGCGGCGGGGCTGGGTGCGCGCGTCGCTGGCCGCGGCGATCGCCGCCGCTTCGGGATTGACGATGCGCACGCTGTTCAGACGGCGGCCGTTTTCATCGAGTGCCGCGATGCGGGCGCGATAGGCCCCCACCAGGGCGGCGGCGGAGGTGCGCCCGGCGGCAAGTTCCGCCGCCAGTTCGATCACGGTCGCGTTGCCGATGTCCATGTCCGCCTCCGGTTGCAGCCTGGGCGCGCATGCTCGCAGGCCGCGCGGCCGCCGGCAACGGCGGCGGTTGAAACAGGGCTATCGACCCGCCGCGACGGCGCGTTACAGTCCGTGGCCACATCCGCAGGGGAACCGGACATGAGAAAAGGTCTTGCCATCGCCGCGGCCGCGGTCGCGCTGCTTGCCACGCCGGCGCTGGCGCAGCGCCCGGATGCGCGCACCGCCGTGGTCGCGTTCAGCACCGACGCGCAGACGCTCGATCCGCCGGCGATCAACTCGCGCGACACCCAGAATATCGCCGACCACATCTGGGGTTCGCTGTACGAGATCGCCGACGACGGCGGGCTCAGTCCGTACCTCGCGCAGTCCACCACGGAGAACGCGGACGGCACCGAGATCGACTTCAAGCTGGCGCCGGGCCTGACCTGCCACGACGGCTCGCCGCTCACCGCCGAGGACGTGGCGTTCACCTTCGAGCGCGCCCGCGACCCGGCCAACAAGTTCACCGGCAGCACCCCCGGTTTTGTTCTCACCTCGCTGGGCTTCAAGGGCGCAAGGGTGATCGACCCGCTGACCGTGGGCATTCAACTCAACCAATACAACCCGATCGCGCTGGGCCTGATCACCGAGGTGAAGATTGTCTGCAAGGCGCCGTACACGAAGATGAGCCTTGTGCAGGCCTCGCAGACCCCCGTCGGGTCCGGCGCCTACCGCTTCGTCGAATGGGTGAAGTCCGACCGGATCGTGCTGGAGAAGCAGCCCGGCTTCGCGGTGCGCCACGCCTCGTTCGACCGCGTCATCTTCCGGGTGATTCCCGAATCGTCGACGCGGGCGGCGGAACTGATGGCCGGCAATGTCGACGTGATCACCTCCGTCGCGCCCGACCAGATCGACACGGTGAACAAGAGCGCGAACGCGAAGGTGCAGGCGGTGAGCGGCACCAGGCGGATGTATGTCGGCGTGCAGATGAAGCCGCTGTTCAACACGCCGGGCGGCGAGGCGGTGCGCAAGGACGACGTGCGCCGGGCGCTGCAATACGCCATCGACGTGCCGACCATCTGCCAACAGTTGCTGCGCACGCCTTGCCAGCGCGCCACCGACCTGGTCAACCCGCCGCTCGGCAATCCGGCGATCAAGCCCTATCCGTACGATCCGGCCGCGGCGGAGAAGATGCTCGATGCCGCCGGCTATCCGCGCCGCGCGGGCGGCGTGCGCTTCGAACTCACGCTGCAGGCGCCGAACGGGCGCTACCTGAACGACCGCGACGTGGCGCTGGCGATTGCGCAGTACCTCTCCGATGTCGGCGTGAAGACCGATGTTTCGTTCATGGAATGGGCGTCGGTGTACCTGCCGCTGACCCGGCGGCGCGAGGCAGGGCCGCTGTTCTTCCTGGGCACCGGCGGCGGGACGTGGAATCCGCTGTACGACATGGCGGATTTCGCCGATGTGTCGTCAGTGACCAATGCGCCGAACTGGACGGACCCGGAATGGTTCTCGCTGTGGCCGCAGGCCAACCGCAAGCAGCCCGAGGCCGACCGGCAGGCCGTGGTCAACCGCATGCTGCAGGTGTTTCACGACAAGGGACCGTGGCTGCTGCTGTATTTCCAGCCAGATTTCTACGGGGTGAGCAACCGGCTGAACTGGCAGGCGCGGCGCGACGAGCGCATCAACCTGATCGGGGCGGCCTTGAAGTAATGGCGGTGGTGCGAAGCACCAAAAGTCATGGGGTCAAGGGGACGAGTCCCCTTGCGGGGTCGAGGGGCAGCGCCCCTCGCCTTAATTGACAGCGTATCTGGCCCGCCGCCTGCTGCAGGGCGGGCTGGTGGTGCTGGGGGTGACGCTGGTGACCTTCCTGGCGCTGCATCTCGGCGGCGACCCGACCTATCTCTACGTCAACGAGCGCGCCTCGGCCGCCGACTTCGCCGCGGCGCGCGCGGCGCTCGGGTTCGACCAGCCGCTCAGCGTGCAGTACCTGCGTTTCCTGGCGGGGCTGCTGCACGGCGACCTCGGCAATTCGCTGACCTACAAGACCGGCGCGATGGGCGTGGTGATGGGCTTCTTCCCGGCCACCATCGAGCTGACCGTGTCGGCGATGCTGCTGGCGGTGGGGCTTGCCATTCCGCTCGGCGTGCTGG
>CAIMEK010000417.1 GCA_903839965.1 uncultured Acetobacteraceae bacterium
TGCGCGACGCCGTCGTGCACCGCGCGGCGGATGCCGTCGGGCTGGCGCTGAAGCGGGCGGTGTTGGCCGGCCAGCCGCTGTCGTCGATCGACCTGATGCGGCCGATCCTGGTGCAGAAAGGCGCGCGCGTGGCGATCGAGCTGTCCGCGCCGGGGCTGGCGGTGACCGGCCAGGGGGTGGCGCTGGATGCCGGCGGCGCCCGTGAGCACATCCGCGTCCAGAACCCCAACTCGCACGCGGTGCTCGACGCCCTGGTGATCGGCCCCAACCGGGTGAGCGTCGCCCAGGGCAGCACGCCGCTGCAGGCCGCCGGCACGGCCCAGGTGGCGGTGCGATGAGCCGCGCCCGTCCCGCCGTGCTGGCGCTGCTGCTGCCCGCGCTGCTGGGCGGCTGCGGCTCGTTGCAGAAGCTCTCCGAGGTGGGGCGGCCGCCGGCGATGACCCCCTCCTCCGATCCCACCAAGGACCCGGCCTGGCGGCCGCTGACCATGCCCATGCCGGCCGGCCAGATGGCGGAACCACAGGCCGCCGCCCTGTGGCGGCCGGGCAGCCGCGCCTTCTTCAAGGACCAGCGCGCCGCCCAGGTGGGCGATATCGTCACCGTGCTGATCAACACCACCGACAGCGCCAATTTCGGCAACACCACCACCACCTCGCGCAGCGGCAGCGAGAACATGGGGGTGCCCAACATGTTCGGCCTGGAGAACAAGATCCCGCACTGGCCCGCCACGCCCGCCACCCTGGTCACCACCAACAGCGCCAACGCCAATGCCGGCGCGGCAACGCTCAAGCGCAACGAAACCGTCGCGCTGCGACTGGCCGGGGTGATCACCCAGGTGCTGCCGAACGGCAACCTCGTGGTGTCGGCCCGCCAGGAGCTGCGGGTGGCCAGCGAGCTGCGCGAGTTGCAGGTGACCGGGGTGATCCGCCCGCAGGACATCGCCAGCGACAACACCGTGACGCATGACCGCCTGGCCGAGGCGCGCATTGCCTATGGCGGGCGCGGCCAGCTCACCGTGCTGCAAACCCCGCGCTGGGGCCAGCAACTGCTCGACATCATCATGCCGTTCTGACGCCAGCCCACGGCATCGCCGCGGGGGACGCGTTGCGGAATGTCTTCGTCTCCGCGGCGGCAAGGCATTATCAATGCAGCCCGGGGCGATGGGAGACGGTTCGAGTGGCGCATTGGTTGCAGGACACGACGACGCGCCAGCCGGCCGGAGGGTGGCGCCGCATTCCTTTCCTCATGTATGGCATGCTGAGCTTCTGCATCGGGCTGTTGCTGTATTTCATCGGCGTGGCGATGGTTGTTCCGCGCCTCCTGCTCGGATTGAACCAGGAACTGCTGCCGCTGACGGAATGGCTGGTCTGGTACAGCGGCGTGCCGATCACGCTGGGCGTGCTGCTCGCCCTGGGCGACCTGGTTTTCCTGCTGCAGGTCAAACGAAACCGCGGCGAGGTGCGCTTCGACCCGGTTGACCACGCGACGGTCACGGTGGCGCTGACCGCCTACAACGACGAGCCGAGCATTGCCCGCGCGGTGCGGGATTTCGCCGCCCATCCGCGGGTCCGGCGGGTCATCGTGGTCAGCAACAACAGCCGCGACGGCACCTTCGAGGCCGCCGAACGCGCCGGGGCGATCACCTTCGACGAACCGCTCCAGGGCTACGGTCGTTGCGTTTACCGCTGCTTAACCGAGGCGCTCCGCTTCGCGGACAGCGACCTGCTCGTGCTGTGCGAAGGCGACATGACGTTCCGCGCCTACGATATCGACAAGCTGCTGGCATTCGCCCCGCACGCCGACATCGTCAACGGCACGCGCACGGTCGAGCGGCTGCGCCAGTACACCACGCAGCTCAGCACCTTCATGAATTACGGCAACCTGTTCGCCGCCAAGCTGCTGGAAGCCAAGCACCTGGGTCGCAGCACCGTCACCGATGTCGGCACCACCTACAAGCTATGCCGGCGCGACGCCCTGACCCGCCTGCTGCCGCGGCTCGATTCCTCGGTGAATCTGGAATTCAATGCCTATTTCCTCGACCAGGCGCTGGCCGACGGGCTGTTCCTGGTGGAATGCCCGGTGACGTTCCATCCGCGGGTCGGCGTGAGCAAGGGCGGCAATGTCAGCAATGGCCGCGCCTTCTGCGTCGGCGCGCGCATGATGGCGGGCATGATCTTCGGCTGGAAGCTGCTGGCCCGATGAACGGAAACACGACGAGCGCACGACCGGGCGACACTCGGCAGCAAACGCTGCGCCGGGCGATCCTCTGGCAAAGCCTGTGGCGATACCACTTCCGCCACCAGATCCGGCCGGACGACTGCGTGCTGGACCTGGGCTGCGGCACCGGCGACTTCATCAACAACGTCATCGCCCGGCGGCGCATCGGCGTCGATGCCTGGCCCGGTTGCCGCGACCATCTTGCGCCCGGCGTGGAAGCGATCGTCGGCTCGGCAACCGACCTCGATGCCATCGAGGACGGCTCGGTGGATTTCGCCTTTGCCAGCAACCTGCTGGAACATTTGTCGCGCGACGAGGTGGCGCGCCTGCTTGCCGCGCTGCGGCGCAAGCTGCGCCCCGGCGCGGCGTTCACCGTGGTGCAGCCGAACTGGCGCTATGCCTGGCGCGGGTATTTCGACGACTTCACCCATGTTTCGATATGGTCGCACGCCAGCCTGGCCAGCTTTTTCGCCGCCAACCGCTGGCAGGTGCTGCAGGTGGTTCCGCGCTTCCTGCCGTTGACCGTGCGCTCGCGCCTGCCGGTGCACCCCTGGCTGATCAGGGCCTGGCTGGCCTGCCCCCTCAAGCCGATGGGCCAACAAATGCTGTTGCGGGCACGCCCCGACGTATAAGCCCGGATTTCCCGGATGAGCGCAAAACACCTTGTACGACGGAGCCGAATCTGGCATGAATATCAGTGTGTTGTGGTCGATGAGGACGCACGCGGATGGAACACCCGACGGGTGAATTCGGATGATGGTTCCCTGCGGGTTGATTTCGACCGGCGGCTGAGGCTGGAATTCCACGGCAGTCGGAGCACCTCCGACGCAGGATTGCTGGCCTAGCGCGAACTGGATGATGCGCTCGGGTTGACCGATCTGGCGGGTGCGATGCTGTCGGAATGCCGTCGAGGCAAGAACACCCGCCACCTGCTGACCGGCCTGCTGCGTCAGTCGGTGTTCGGCCGCCTCGCCGGCTACGAGGATGTGAACGATGCCGAACGTTTTGCGCACGATCCGGCTGCCAGCCAATTCAGTCCAGCAAGATCGCATCGTGTGGCTGCTGAAGCACCCTGTCGGCCGGCCGCCACACGAGGTGCGGCGCTATTACGCCAGCTTCAGCTACCAGGCCGGCTCATGGATCAAGCCGCGCCGTGTGGTGGCCAGGGTGGAGTGGCATCCCCGCGAGCTGTATCCGCGCGTCGGGTTTATCGCGACCAACATGACCCGTCCGGCCGAGCGGGTGGTGGCGTTCTACAACCATCGCGGCACGGCAGAGCAGTGGATCAAGGAAGGCAAGAACGCCA
>CAIMEK010000418.1 GCA_903839965.1 uncultured Acetobacteraceae bacterium
GGCTACGCGGCGGACCTCACCACGGTCACCCGCCTCGCCGCCCCGCTGCGGATCACCGGCGAAGCGCAGGATCTCGACATCAGCGGCGGCGGCACCTCCGACATCCTGTTCCGCGACCCCGCCGGCGGCGGCCTCGACGCCTTCGTCATGAACGACGGGCGGCCGACCTGGACCAGCCTCGGCTGGGCCGACCCCGCGCTGCAGGTGGTGGGCATCGGCGACTTCAACGCCGACGGCACCGCCGATGTCGCCTTCCGCGATCCCACCGGCGGCGAGCTTGGCATGTTCGCCATGCACGCTGGCCAGCCGAGCTGGACGGATTTCGGCTGGGCCGATCCGGGCCTGAAGGTTGTCGGCGTCGGCGACTTCACCGGCGACGGCACCGCCGATATCCTGTTCCGCGATCCCGCCAGCGGTACCCTCGGCGACTTCCTGATGAGCGGCGGCCAGCCGACCTGGAACCAGCTCGGCTGGGCCGATCCGGGCCTGCAGGTTGTCGGCGTCGGCGACTTCACCGGCGACGGCACCGACGACGTCCTGTTCCGCGATCCGGCCAGCGGCGCGCTCGGCATGTTCGCGATGAGCGACAACCAGCCGAGCTGGACGGACATCGGCTGGGCCGATCCGCACCTGCAGGTTGTCGGCGTCGGCGACTTCAACGGCGACGGCACCGACGACATCGCCTTCCGCGACCCGAGCAGCGGCACGCTCAGCGACTTCCTGATGCGCAACGGCTAGCCGACCTGGCACAGTCTCGGCTGGGCCGACCCCGCGCTGCAGGTGGCCGGCATCGGCGATTTCAACGGCGACGGCACGGCGGACATCGCCTTCCGCGACCCGGTGGGCGGCGGGGTCGGCATGTTCGCGATGAACAACAACCAGGCGACATGGGCCAGTATCGGCTGGGCGGCGTCCACCGTGCGGGTTTCGGACGCTTGAGCGCAACATTCCGGCGGTCGCCGGTAACGTTTATCAAAGGTTGAATTGGCTACCGTGCCCCCCGCGTACGGAGTAACCTCAATTCCAACCCAGCAGGAACCGGTGGCATGTCCGGATTGACCAGCGACCAGCTCGCCACGATCGCCTTCGAGACCGGAATCGACGCCAACGGCCTTCTGAACGCGGTCAACGGCACGTCCTACGACGATGAGTCCGGCACGGTCACGTTGAGTTCCGCCCACAAGTGGAATGACGGCTTCGCCGGCAACTCCGGCGGCAATGTGACCTACTACTTCGATCCCGGCTCGTTCTGGACCGCCGCGGAAAAGTCGACGCTCGCCGCCTCGTTGGCGCTGTGGTCGGCGGTGGCCAACATCACGTTCACGCCGGTGACGAATTTCCTCGCCGCCGACGTTGCGTTCTACCGCTACGGTTCCATGACCGCCGCGCTGCGAAACGTCACGCTGCATCCGCGCTCGACCTACGTCGCCTCGTCCTACGTGGCCGGCAGCCCCGGCGAGAGGATTGTACCGGCAACCCAGTCTGCCTACCTGTCGATCGACACCAGCGTCTACGGCTGGCAGAACATCAGCTCGTTCACCTATGCCGGCGGCTACGCGATGGGCACGGTGGTGCACGAGTTCGGCCACCTGCTCGGGCTCGCCCACGCCGGCCCGTACAACGGCAACGTCAACCCGGCCACCCAGCAATACAACGCCACCGACACGAAGCTGTGGTCGACGATGTCCTATATCGACCCAACGAACAGGTCCGCGAAATACTACGGCGACTACCCGGTGACCGGCACCAACTGGACGGTCAACGGCATCACCTACACGCCGACCACTTTCATGCCGCTCGACATCCTGGCGGCGCAGCGCCTGTACGGAACCCCCGCCTCGACGCCGCTGAACAACGTTACCTTCGGCTTCAACTGCACGATCCAGGGCGCCTGCGAGCCGTTTTTCGACTTCACCCGGAACACCATGCCGGTGATTACGCTGTATGCGACCGGCCTGAGCAACCGCCTCGACGTGTCGGGCTGGTCGACCGCGGCGACCATCAACCTCAACCCCGGCACGTTCAGCAGCGCCGACGGCATGGTCAACAATATCGGCATCGCCTTCGGCACCAGGATCGATACCGCCATCGGCGGGGCCGGCAACGACCTGTTCATCGTCAATGCCGACGCCGACACCATCGACGGCGCCGGCGGCAGCAACGCGGTGATCTTCAGCGGCAGCTACGCCAGCTTCACGACCGGCCGGGCCAGCGACGGGTCCTTCCTGGTCAGCAAGGCCGGCGTTACCGACACGCTGCGCAACGTGCAGACCCTGTATTTCTCCGACCAGACCATCACCCTCCCCACCGCCTCGCCGACGGTGACCTCGGTCGGCTTCGCGCCGACCCTGGGCGAGGCGGTCACCGGCAATTCCGTGATCCTGACGCTCGGCCTGAGCGCACCGGTGACGGTGGCCGGCGGAGTGCCCGTGCTGACGCTGAACGACGGCGGCACCGCGCGTTATATCGGCGGTTCGGGCGGCACGGCGCTGAGCTTCGCCTATACGGTCGCCTGCGGCGAGCGAACCGCCGATCTCGCGGTGACCGGCACGGTCATGAACGGCGCCACCATCAACGACAGCATCGGCGACGCGGCCAACCTGAGCGGCGCGGTCGGCGCGGCGGCAAGCCATTTGCGGATTACCGGCGAGCTCCAGGCGGTCGATTTCGAAGGCAACGGCAACGGCGACGTGTTGTTCCACGATCCGGTCGGCGGCGGGCTCAGCGACTTCCTGATGACCGCCAACCGGCCGAGCTGGGCCAGCATCGGCTGGGCCGATCCCGCGCTGGCGGTGGTCGGCGCCGGCGACTTCCTGGGCAACGGCACCTCCGACATCCTGTTCCGCGATCCCACCCAGGGCCAGCTCAGCCAGTTCGTCATCAGCAACAACCAGCCGAGCTGGGCCAATATCGGCTGGGCCGATCCCGCCCTGAAGGTGGTCGGCACCGGCGACTTCAACGGCGACGACTCCTCCGACATCCTGTTCCGCGATCCCACCGGCGGCGGCATCAGCATGTTCGCCATGCACAATA
>CAIMEK010000419.1 GCA_903839965.1 uncultured Acetobacteraceae bacterium
CCATTCGAGGTGCGCCCACAAAAAACCCCGACAACCCATGCAACGCGGACACCATGACCGCCGCGTTGGTGATCGATGTCCACAACCTCCGCAAGAGTTATGGCTCGCGTAAGGTGGTCAATGGCCTCACGCTCGCCGTAACGGCAGGCGAGATCTGCGGCTTTCTCGGCGCCAATGGCAGTGGCAAGACGACCACGATCCGGATGCTTTGCGGATTGGTAAAGCCGGATGGCGGCGGCGGGACATGCCTGGGACTCGACATCATTCGCGACGCTCCGCGGATCCGCCTTCAGATCGGCTACATGACGCAGCGATTTAGCTTCTACGAAAACCTTACAGTTGCCGAAAACCTGAACTTCGTTGCCGAAATTTATCAGCTCGACAATCGTCAGGACGCAGTGAAAGCGATTGTCGATCGCATGGATCTCGCCGATCGGGCGGGCCAGTTGGCCGGCGAGCTATCAGGGGGTTGGAAGCAGCGTCTGGCCTTGGCAGCTTGCGTTCTGCACAAGCCCAGGTTGTTGCTGCTGGACGAGCCGACCGCCGGGGTTGATGCCAAGGCGCGCCGCGAGTTCTGGGACCTCATCCACGACATGGCGAGTGAAGGTCTTACCGTCCTGGTGTCAACTCATTATATGGACGAGGCTGAGCGGTGCGGGCGCATCGTCTACCTCTCCGACGGCAGGCTTGTCGTGCAAGGTACGCCGGACGAAGTGGTGAAGGGCGGCGGCTTGGTGACCTTTAATGCGACGGGCGCTCACCTGGATTTGGCCGCCCGAAAACTGCGCCAAATGCCCGGCGTGGATGCCGCGGCGGTATTTGGATCGACACTACACGCTGCCGGGACGGATCGCGCCACACTGGAATATGCAATGAAATCGCTCGACGATGGCGGCGCATTGATATGGCGTGAAGTGCCTCCGCAGCTCGAGGACGTCTTTATCCACCTCCTGGCCAAACCGGCGAACCAGCCGGCAAAGACTTCCCTGTGAGCAGCTTCTCCGTCAGGCGCTTTTGGGCGGTTCTGCGTAAGGAATGGATACAGGTCCGGCGAGACCCATTTACGCTGCGCATGATCATTGTCCTTCCAGTTGTGCAGCTATTTTTATTCGGCTACGCGATCAATTCTGACCCAAAGCACCTGCCGACCGGGTTACTTTCTGGCGAGCATTCGAAGTACGAACGGACGCTCGTGGCAGCGCTGCAGAATACCGGCTATTACGACATCAAGCCGCTCGCATCCGAGGCAGAGGCCGAGCGCGGTCTCGCGGAGGGTAAGCTGCTCTTTGTCGTGAACATTCCGCCCAATTTCGACCGTTCGGTTAATCGAGGCGAAAGCCCGGTGGTACTGATGGATGCCGACGCAACCGATCCATCCGCCATCGGCGGCGCCGCGGCCGCGCTCGCTGCGTTAACGAGCTCGCTGGATCGAAACTTACCGCAAGGGATCCGAGCCACACCGGCAAATCCGCCCTTTCAGTTCGAACTGCACGCTCGTTACAATCCAGAACAGCTTACGGTGCTGAATCTCGTGCCCGGACTGATCTGCATTGTGCTCATGATGTCGACCATGTTTATCACCACGTTGTCCATTACCCGCGAGACCGAACGTGGCACCATGGAGAATCTGCTGGCCATGCCCGTCCGGCCGATCGAGGTGATGCTCGCCAAGGTCGTACCGTACATCGTGATCGGCTACCTCCAGGTGATCCTGATTATGGGGATCGCCATGGCGGTGTTCGGGCTTCCTATGCGTGGTTCCATTGCGCTGCTGACTTTCGCGCTTGGGCTTTTTATAGCAAGCAATCTTGCACTCGGCATCACCTTCTCTACGGTCGCGCGGAATCAGATGCAGGCCATCCAAATGGCACAGTTTACCTTGCTTCCGTCGATGCTGCTGTCCGGATTCATGTTCCCGTTCAGAGGTATGCCGCTCTGGGCGCAGTGGGCGGGCGAGGTGTTTCCCACCACCCATGCGCTACGAATTGTGCGCGGAGTGTTGCTGAAAGGCAATGGTTTTGCGGAGATCATGCCTGAGCTGTGGCCGATCATTTTGTTCACGGTCGTGGTTGGACTCATTGCAAACTGGTGCTATCGAGTAACGCTTGACTGACAGCGCGAGCACAATCCGATACTCAACTGCGCCGGTGCCGCAATTGCCGGCAGGGTGGTGATTGCCGACCTCGGCGCATGGACTGGAACGGGCTACGCGCAGATTGGCGAACGTAAGACAAAGAATTTGGCGCCAATCACAACAAGTCGGAGTTCCGCGGTCGACAACTGCACGACAGCGCAAGCGATGGTCGCCCTCATATTCAGCCGGGAGACGTATCATATCGGTAAATGGTCGAGCAGCGGGCCCCAAATCGACGCCGCTTCAGACGTCGCTGGTAGCGGGCGACTTCGCTGTGCCCTGGACGGCCTCTGTCGGCAGACGGAGCCACCCGGTACCGGCCCCTGCTACCACTAACAACGGATATCGGACATTCGCGCCGAGATGACTTAACGCCACCATGTAGCGCAGCGAAGATGCGCGCGTTGCAGTTCCCTGCTGATCCGACCGGGCCGGGACCGAAGCCGGTGCCGATCAGGCTGCGCCGCCCGTTCACCCGCAGCGTTAGCAGGTTCCCGGCACGAAATGAGTAGAATCCAAACCTCCAATCCGCCGTCTTGGAATTACACTCCAGTCTTACTGTGTCATAGATTGAATCGACCTGACAGTCGTTGGCAGCATGGACAACGCGGGAGGGTGCGAGCGATGGCCCGGGCGATGGCGACGCGGACCGTTGTTATGGAGTTTGGCACGTGGCGTTCAGGTCGGATCGGGGGATCCTCGGGGTCGATAACCGGTGGGTAGGGGATGTTCTTCAGTGAGTAGGGCGCCGCGTGATCCTGTGGGGGGAATCGCGCTCCTTTCGGAGACCAGGAATCCGTAGGCGGCGATGCACAGCGTGGCGTGGTGGTGAAAGCCGCGCCACCCTCGCCCCGCGTAGTGGCCAAGGCCGAGTTCTTGTTTGAGATCCTGGTAGTCCCGCTCGATCCGCCAACGCAGCTTGGTGGCGTTCACCAAGGCGCGGCGGCTGATGTTCGCGGGCAGCGTCGATAGGAAGTACTTGGTCGGCTCGGGTTCCCCGTCTGGCCATTCGATCAGGCACCATTCCTCGGGGCGAGCCTCGGAACGCTCGTAATCGCGATGTGCGGGGCGGACGCGTACCGCGGCGAAGCGCGAAGCGAGGCTGGAGTTGCTCCCTTCGCGCCAGCTCACCCGCTGCCACTTCCGCTTTGGAAGACCCAGCGCCAGTTGCTTGGCCGAGACCGGCTGATGCTCGGCGTCGCGGCGGATCGCCAAGGTGGGACGGCCCCGACCGCTCCATTGCCGCGGTGGCAGCGGTTGCTGGCCGGACGGCCACAGGCTGGTTGAGGATTGGATGCCGACGGCGTAGGCAAGGCCGATCTCGGTGACGCCGTCGCGAAAGCTGGTGTCGTTGCCGTAGCTTGCGTCGGCCAGCACGAAGTTGGCATCGATCCCGGCGGCGTGCGCAGCGCGGAGCTGTCCGAGCGCGATCTGCGGTTTGGTCTGGAATTCGATATCGTCGGGCACGCCTGTGGCGGCGCGCCGGTCAGGGTCACCGGCCCACTCCGGTGGCAGATACAGGCGATAGGTGATCGGCAAGCTGGCGTAGTCATTGGCGGCTGACAGGCTCACCGCGACTTGGCAGTTGTCCTGCTTGCCAAGCTGCCCGCAGCACTGCCTCGCCACGCCGACGGAATGCATGCCTTTCTTCGGCATGCCGGTGTCGTCGACGATCAGCGCCGGGATCGGGCCATGCTGCTCGATGATAGGCAGGACACGTGCGCACACCGCTGCGAGCATCGCGTCGTCTGACCACTCTGACTTCGCCACGAAATGATGCAGCGACTGGTGCGCCGCCTGCACGCGTCCCGGCTGTACGCGTGCAGCCATCGGCTCAACACTCTTTCGATCGCCGGGCAGCAGCAGAGCCGTGCAATACGACCGGAACGGCGCCGCACGATCGCTATGCCCGAGCGCCAACGTGACCGCCTCGACATAAGCGGCAAACCGTGATCCGCTGCCGCGTGCCTTGGATACGAGACCCACAACCCGCCTCCACGAGTGAGAATCTCCATCCGTACACACAACTCATCGAGCCGTACAAGCTTTTTGTGACACAGTAAGATTAGGTGATCACGATCAGCCGGATCGGCTGATCACGATGACCAAAATCCGCAGCGAGGCAGCCCAGTCACCGTGATGACCGGAGCGACGACCGCGTGGCTCGCTCCGGCGGCCGCGGGCATGGCGACTGGTCCGGTGATCCGGAAGGCTATTCCGCAGCGGCCCGCTGCGGCTGGGAGAATCGCGGCTAACACCCGAGTCGGTTCTCTGAAAGGCGCGCGGCAACCGAGAACGATCCCGGCGCCGCGTGCCACTCTGGCCGACTCGCCGACACCGCTTCCGATGAACGGGCCCCCCCCGCCCACACGGGCCGGGCGGACGCACCGGATCGAGAAATTGCAGGCATCGTGTGGAACGACCTGCAACCATCGGCGGTGTCGCGCGTTTCCCGTCCGTCCTTGAACCGGAGACCACACCCATGAACGACACCGCATCGCCGTCGGGGCGTTTCCTGAGCGACGTCCAGACCCTGCGCGAGAAGGCGCGGCAGCATCTGTCTGACGGGGCGGTGACGCCGGCCTACGGCTGTGACGTGAATCAGACCATCGACATCTTGCAGACCGTACTAGCGACAGAGATCGTCTGCGTGCTGCGCTACACCATGCACGCCATCGCCGCGACCGGTATTTCCTCCGAGGCGGTCAGGAAGGAGTTTGTTGAGCACGCACGCGAGGAGCAGGAGCACATGACCGCCGTCGCGGAGCGGATCAGTCAGCTTGGTGGGCGGCCTAACTTTAATCCCGAAGGTCTGGCCACGCGATCGGCCTCCGAGTATTCGGAGGGGGAGACGCTGGTCGACATGATCCGGGAAAACCTCGTCGCCGAGCGCATCGCCGTGGAGCATTATCGCGAGCTGACCGGCTTTTTCGCCGAACACGACCCAACCACGAGGGTGATGCTCGAAGGCATTCTTGGGACCGAGGAGGAACATGCCAGCGACATGCACGACCTCCTCGTCGCCCATGAAGGCAAGCCAATGCTGAGCCACTGACCGCCGCCGACGGACCGAATAGTCGATGGTACAGCGCCCGCTCTGGCGGGGACACCTGCGGCTGGCCCTGGTCACATGCCGGTCGCCTTGTTCAGCGCCAACCACGACCGGGGGTCGTTGCATTTCGACCTGATCAATCTGTACACCGGCAATCGCATCACGACGGTCACGCTCGATGCGGAGACCGGGCAGGAGGTGGGCCGGCGCGACCTCGTAAAGGGTTGCGAGTACAGGAAGAATAGCTACGTCCTGCTCACCGAGCAGGACTTCGACGACGCGCGGTTAGAAAGTTCCGCCACCATCAAGATCGATAAGTTCGTCGGTACTGTTTCGGTTGATCCGATCTACTTCGACGCGAGCTACTACGTGGTGCCCGACGGCGATGCCGGCGACGACATCTATGCGGTGTTGCGCGACTCGATAGCCGCCCGCGAAAAGATGGCATTGGCCCGGGTGGTGATCGGCAGGGCGAACGCGCCATCGGCATCATTCCGATGGTCAACGGACTTGTCGCCCACACCCTGCACGAGCACCGCGACCTGATCGATTCGCTGAGCTGTTTCACGACATGCTGACTGCACCGCCGGACCCGGAGATGATCGGCTTGGCGAGGCAACTGATCGCGCGGCAGGCCGGAAAATACGACCCCGCCGATGTCCAGGATCGCTATGAAGAGCGGCTGCGGGCATTGATCGACGCCAAGCTGGAAGGCAAAGGATCGAACCTCTGGACAACGGCGAACCCGATGGCGGCCTTGAAGCGCAGCCTCGGCCAAACCGCCTACAACCCGCCCGGCAAAGCGGCGAGGTCGCCCGACGGACGAAAGGCTGCGGCCAAGCCAAGCCGGGCCGCCTGCGCCGACGCAGCGCGTGACCGCCATCACTTAGGTTCGTGGCTTCGCGCGGTCAAGCCATAGCGCCGCGCGTTGGTGGGCATCGTGTTGCTGGCAGAATCGGAGGTGGGCAGCGACTGCCCGGTGCCGATGTCGTTGCCCGGCCGCGCGCCGGTCGCCGGGTTCATTTGTGCCAGGCCGGTGCCTGTGGTCAGGGCAAGGAAGGCGGCCGCGGTCATGAGGATGCGCATGCAATTATTCTCCTGCGTGGTGGACCGATCCCGTTCGGATAACGTCGCCCGGCGCATCACAGCTTGTCGTTGCTTGCGCCGGGAGTGTTCTTCAGCTTCTTGCCGTCTTCGTCGTCGGGCACGTCGAGCTCGCGCTTGGCATGCTTCACGTCAGCGAGGCGCGGCGGGGTGCCCCCGGTCATCCCTTCCTCCGACGCCCGCTGCAGGGCCCGCTCTTCGGTCTCCCAGGTTTCGAGCGCCTTCTGCTTGTCGGCATCCGAAAGCGCCGGGGCATCTACGACGTCCATCGGGTGGTCGAACGCGTCGGCGGGATTGGTGACGACGTCAGGCGGATTGCTCGCTTGGGGGTCCTAGCGCTTCCTTGCCTTGGCCATGAACAATGCTCCTTGCTGCGACGTGGGTTCGCCGCTGGGGAACACCGTTTCGGTCCAAAGGTTCCCGTGCCGGGTGTCGCCGGGAACCTTTGCAGCGGCGGCGCCGTTTGCAGACCCATCGACGAACAGCCAGGAGGTAACCATGGAACGGAAGATGTGCCTATGGGCGTTCCTGATCGCCGCATTGTCGCTTGGCGCCTGCAGCGATCCTTATAATCCGGGGCAACGCGCGCTCGGCGGTGGCCTTTTGGGCGCCGGCACCGGCGCGGCCATCGGGGGCATTGCCGGCGGCGGATCCGGGCTGGCTACGGGCGCGCTGATCGGCGGGGCGGTCGGGGCGGTCGGCGGCGCCGCTACCACGCCGCAGCGGCCGAACTACTAACCCCGAGCGCGAGACGATCACCCTGATCGCGACGGCGGTCGACCTTCGCCGCTGCGGCGCCGGGCGGACGATTGTGCCTGGAAGGATCGAAGCATGCTGACACCAGTTGCGCCGCGGCCCGAGATTCCGCCGATGCCTCCGAGCGATCCGCCGCCGCCACCGGAGCCGGAAGTCAAGCCGCCCGACCTGACACCGCCACCTCCGATCGAGGTGCCGCCCGACGTGGCGCCGACCGGCCCGCCGCCGACTCGGCTGAGGGCCTTTTTCGATGCCGCGCCCCTGCAGGGAACTTTTGCCGGACCGCATTCGGGCTGGGCGTCGGCGGATACTATGGATATAGCAAACAATACTATGGAAGCGGCGGATTGGGCTTGGTCGGCGCGGTGCTAGACCACATGTTCGCCTGAGACCGGGGCGACTGAGGGTAACCCGTCTCGCAGTATGCAGGTTTTCGAGGGTTGCGCCGGATGGCCGGTGCCGAGCCTCATGCATAGGAGACGGGTCATGGACAAGCCTATCACCTACA
>CAIMEK010000420.1 GCA_903839965.1 uncultured Acetobacteraceae bacterium
AATCACCCCAGGGCAGGTCGGGCTCCCTTCCGCACCCGAGCGGGTAAGCTTACCCGCTCGGGTGCCCACAGAGATACAAGGGCGGAGCCCTGGCCTTGCCTTTACGGCGGCTCCATCACCATTGCCGTCATCTTGGGCTGGCGGTGGGGTGGGACGGGGGCTGTGCAGCCGGCTTCGTCGCGTTTGAGCACGCGCAATCCGTCGAACGCGGCGATCTGGTGATAGCGGGACCAGGCCTCGGCGAAGGCGGGGTTGGAGGCGCTCAGCACCGCCACGTAGTTGATGCCTTCGCGGGTATCGACCACGGCGAGGTCCGGGCAGTTGGCCACGAAGTCGCGGGTGATCAGTCGGCGGATCGGCCATTCGCGGGGGGCCGTGCCGTCCTGGCGGGCCCGCCAGAGTTCGCCTTTCAGGGCCCACATCGAATCGAAGCGGCTGGCCCAGGTGACGCCGGTGTTGTTCACCACCGGGAAGCCCAGTGCGATCCATTCGGAGAAGGCGATGTAGGTCTTGGCGTTCTCGCGCTTCACCAGGCGTTCGAGGCGCACTTCGGTGGACAGGTCCGGTTCGACCGCCGCTTCCACCCAGGTTTGCAGCCGCTCGTAGTCGGCCCAGGCGAAGCCGCCCAGCGCGGCCGCCGCCAGCGTTGCCGGAACCACGAGGCGGCGGATTGGCAACGGCCGTTCGCGCAGCACCGCGGCGGTCCACAGCAGCAGCGCCAGCACCGCCGCGGTGGAGGCGGGAAGGCGGTGGTAGAACCAGTTCTTGCCTTGCAGCACGTAGGAAATGGTGGCCGCCAGGGCGAACGCGGCCAGCCCGATGAGCAGCGCGCGCAGGAACGGCTGCGCGGCGGGCAGCGTGCGCCGCGACAGCATGGCCAGCAGCACGCTCACGCTCACCCCGCCGAGCAGCAGGCGGCTGTCCAGCAGAATTTGCCAGCACGGCGTGTCGGTGGCGCCGTACAGCGCCAGCGCCAGCGGCACCGCGTTCTGCAGGAAGGCGGGGCAGAACATCAGCACGCCCAGCCCGTACAGCCCGATCGTCGTCAGCGCCGAAACCGAGGCGATGCGCAACGGCCGGGCGCCGCAGGCCCAGCCGACCAGTTCCAGAATGCCGAAGGCCAGCCCGTAGCTGGGCTTCAGCGCGCAGCCGAGGCCGGCCAGCAGGCCGACGAGGATGGCGGTTTTGCGGGGTTCGTCCTCGCCCTGCAGCGTGCGCGCGAACAGCGCCAGGTAGGGCAGGGCGGCGGCCACCAGCAGGTGCTCGCGCTGGCCGAACTCGACCCCGGGCAGCAGCAGCAGCACGGTGCCGATGGCGCCGAAGCTGGGCAGCCGGCGGGCGAACAGGGCGGCGCGGCCGTGCAGCAGGTCCGCCGTCCACCACGAGCAGCCCAGCACGATGGCGGCGAAGAACGGCGCCGAGACGGTCTTGGGCGCCACGCCGAGCCAGCCCGCCGTCATCGCGGGCAGCGCGTAGATCCACACGATCAGCGGCGGATTGACCTCGACGAGGTCCTCATAGAGCCGGCCGCCGGCGAGCCATTTGCGGGCCACATAGAGTAGCCAGGCGACATCGTCCTTCAGCGGCGAGGAGATGGCGGTGGCGAGCACCAGCACCAGCGCCGAGAGCAGCACTGTCATGGCGATCGCGCTGGGAATATCGGCGCCGGTTCGGGGGGCGAACAGCGACGCCCGTTCAGTCCTGGTCCGCATGGGAGGGTCAGGTCATCCGATGGCCGGAGGGGCGCCCACGCGCGTGCTCTGCGCCGGGCTCGTTCGCATCCGCATGCAGTCCAGGCACGGTGACCTCATGGTGCCATTCACGCTTCTGTTACAACCCTGTGTCACCGGCGCCAAGTTGATTGCGTCAATGCACCGCTGATCTGAGTTTTTGGCGTGCGCGGGGCGGGCCGCCGGTCTCAGAGCAGGCTGGCGGCGATGTTCACCGACAGCGCCAGGATGACGGTGTTGTAGAGG
>CAIMEK010000421.1 GCA_903839965.1 uncultured Acetobacteraceae bacterium
ATGCGCTTCGCCGCATCGATTGCCTTCTCCACACTGTCGCCGGCGTCGAGTACGACGAGCTCCATCTTGGCGCCGCCCAAGGCCTTGATGCCGCCGGCATTGTTGATGTCCGCGACCGCCATCTGGACGCCATTCACCTCCATTTGGCCCCCGCGTGCCCAGGGGCCTGTCAACGGCTCCAGTGCCGCAATCTTCACCGTCTTGGGCGTCTGTGCCCGCGCCCCACCGCTGGCCAGGGTTGCGGCACCGGTCGCAAGACCGAGCTTGAGTGCCGTCCGACGCGGGATTTCATTTATGATGGTCATTTGCGTTTCCTTGCTCGTCGTTGCGAAGCCAGCAGACCTGTGTCGATCATCGCCGCGTGGCCTTCCTCGTGTTGCTTAATCTCTCAGCCTCCAGGCTGGCCGGATCGTTAGCGATGATAGTATGCCCTTGCTAGCGAGGGTAGGGGGCAGTGCTTTTGCACTGCACCATTCCAATCCCGATAATCCGAAATGAGTCGAGCCGGCGGCATGCATTGTGCCGGCGGGGTGCCTCACGGCATCCTACCCTACGGCGGTTACGCTGGCTCTGTCCGCTTCCGAGAAGCCGCTCCGCTCTCCGCAACGGCCGCTTCGGTGAAGGTTTTCGGACGCCGGCGATCGAAGTCCGTGGGTTAGGCACGGGGCCGGCGTACGGAAACCGCCCATGCACGAACCCGCGGGGGTGCGGGTGATGTTATGGGGATTTGAAGAGTTCGCTGTCCCCGAGGGGGCGGCGGGACGACGGCTGCGAGGAGCAGGTCGGCCGCAATGTGCCGCCGGATAGCGGCGCCGGATGGACAGAACGGTGTGCGTGCGTGTCACTGCCCTGGCGTGATCGCACCCGACTGGCCGGTCTGGCGGTCATTCGCGCGGTTGAGGAGCCGGTGATCGGCGCGAGCACACGGCCCCCCGGAGGCCGAAGCACGAGGGCCTGGCCGGCGGTCTGATGTTGATCGGGCCGGATCACGACACGGGGGTCCCGGTACAGACAGGCGACGATGGCGGCGCGCGCGCCCGAGCGGCACCGCCGAAGATCTCGATGACGACCATTCGGCCACCGCAGCACGGACATGGCGGACACGGATCCGGTGGCGACGGGGCTTCCGCGTGCTGTCGATGTCGCCCATCTTGAGGGCAGCCACCTCCGACACCCGCAGCCCGGCCCATAGGCCGTGCCGAGAGCCGCCTTGTATTTCGGCCCGGGGGCCGCCTCCAGCAGCCGCCCGACCTCCTCGCCGCTGAGCACGGTCGGCAGCCTGCGGGGGTGGCGGACCAGGACAAGCCGGCGCGACAGGTCAGGCCGGTCAAGCGTCACCGTGAAGAAAAACCGCAGCGCCGACACTGAGCAATTGATCGTCGGCGGCTGCACGCCACTCTCGGCCTGATAGACTTGGAAGCGGCGGATGTCCTCGGGTGTCGCGGTGTCCGGCGGCCGCCTGAGGAATGTCGCGAAGTTCCGGACGAACCGGATGCAGTCGCGCTGCATCGCTTCGCGCAGACCATGCATGGCCATGTCTTCGAGCATGCGTTGGCGCAGCGGGCTGATCGGCTGTGCGTCTGGCTGGTCGGTCGCTTTGTCGGCTCCTTGAGCTGAGGGGGGACCCTCCAAGCTCAAAGACAAACCGAAACAGTCTCAACCTCTTACTGCTGCCCTCGAACCCGCGCCCTCGCCTCAGGTGCCCTCCCGCAAAGCGGGTTCGTGCATGGGCCTCATGCGGCACCTGCGAAGGCGAACAGCCGCTTCACGTTGTAGGCCATGGTCACCAGGTTCCACTCGCCGCGGACGTTGTCGAAACCACGGAGCAAGAACTGGCGGAAACCGAGCACCGCTTTGATGATGCCGAACACCGGCTCGGGGGTCTGCTTGCGCAGAGCGTAGAGGTTCCGACCCTCGGGTGTTTTCAAGCGATGCGCCATCGCCTCAATCGGCGTCGGATTGCCCGGCGGCAGCGGGGCGGGTGCGAAGCGCTCGGTGATGCGGCGGATGGTGCGGCTGGCGTCGCCTGCACCACGTTGTTGGCCACCCCCAGCAGGGAGCCCGCCGTCACCGCGGCCTGCGCGTTGTAGCATTGCTCGAAGCCGCCACCTGGCACCGGCATGATGCGGCTCTCCTCGTCGGTCAGGTTGACCTGGCCGGTCGGACCGGGCCCTTCCGCAGGCGGCTCGGGCGGTCTGCCTCTGGGCTTCTTGCCGGTTGCCGCCGCGCGGGCCGCGCGAGCTGTTATCTTCGCTTCGTATTCGGCCTGCTCGCGCGCATGCCGCTCTTTCGCCCGCGCCGCGATGATCGCGCGCGCTCGGGCGATCTCGGCCAACCGCAGCTCACGCCGCGCCAGTTCGTCCGGAATCGACATGCCGTCTGGCACATCCACCTGATCCGCCGCCTCCGCCTTGGCCATCAACTCGGCCACCTCAGCCTGCAACTGCGCCTCGATCTTGCCCGCGCATTCGTGCGACAGCGCGCTGTGGCGGCGCGCATTGGCGTGGATCTTGGTGCCGTCGAGCGCGAACGTGCCCAGCTTCAGCACCCCTCGTCTGGCCATTCCATCAGGCTACGCCTGACCGAACCTTTGGCCAGCCTCGCCCATCTCGCGCGCCAGCATCAGCACCTGCACGAACAGTGTCTCAATCTCCTTGAGGAAGCGACGCCGGAACGCGGCGATGGTGTCGTGGTCGGGGTGCTGGTTGGCAGCGACAAAGCGGGACGCCACCGAATCATAGGTCGCCCGCTCCAACTTGCGGCTGGAGAACACGCCGGTGGCGTAGCCGTAGACCAGAATTGTCAACGCCGGAGAGAAAATGCATCGGCGCGCCGCGCCGGACCTGCCGATGCGCCCGGGTGATCCCGTGCGGCGCGAGTTCGACTATGTCCGCCACGGCACCCAGACCCTGATCGCCGCCTTCGGCCGGGTTCTCGGCGTCGTCGGCGACACCTGCACTAAACAGGACTACGCCAGCTTCCCGAAATCCCTGTTCGCAACCGGCGCGCCGACCACGGCCTGGCATGTTGTTGCTGACAATCTCGCCACGCATGCCTCCGAGAGCGTGGTCCGCCTGGTCGCCGATCTGTGCGGGATCGAGGACGAGCTTGGCGGGAAGGGCAAATCCGCCGTGCTGGCCGCAATGGTTACGAGAGAGGCGTTCCTGCGTGATGCCGCACATCGCAGCCGCTTTCCCTTCACCCCCAGGCACGTATCCTGGCTCAACCAGATCGAGATCTGGTTCTCGATCCTCGCCCGCAAGCTGCTGCGGCGTGCCAGCTTTACCTCCCAGCAGGACCTCAAGGCGCGGATCGAGCCGTTCATCGCCTCCTTCAACCAGACCCTGGCCAAGCCATTCAAGTGGACCAGGACAGGCAAGCCGCTCGCGGCCTGAGGTAGACGGAAATGGGGTCGGTTCCTCCGGCGCACTGTCGTAGGCTATTGCTGGCGACGCTTACTCCCACGCCTCGCAGATTGCCCAGCGCGGGAAAATCGATATCCACGATCACTGGTATCCTGCGTCCGTCGTTTCCGTGCCGTTGCGTCGGCCATGTCGCAACATCCCCGAATCGAGAATCTGCGCGGCTGCGGTGGTGCCTGCCCCTGTATCCCCGCGACAAAGGGGCGCATCCTGCGCCGAGAAAAGGAGCCACCCATCCATGTACAAGCTGGTCTTCTCCCGCCCCCTGCACGCCGATGGCATGGCCTTGCTCAAGGCCCGCACCAACCTGGAGGTCGTGCTGCTCGCGCGCACCGCCACGATCCAGCAGCAACTCGCCGAACAGTTGCGCGACGCATACGGCGTGCTGATCGGCACGGATGCCATGCCCGAGGCATTGCTGGCGGCGGCGCCGAAGCTGCGCGTGATCAGCCGGTTCGGCGTGGGCTACGACAAGGTGGACGTGGCGGCCTGCACGAAGCGCGGCGTGCTGCTCACGGTCGCCAACGGCGGCAACGATCTGTCGGTGGCCGAGCACGCCATGATGCTGATGCTGGCGGTGGCGCGGCGGACGGTGGAATACGACACCTCGGTGCGCGCCGGCACCTGGATGATCCAGACCGGACGGCGCATGCACGAACTCGCGGGCAGGAAGGTGCTGGTGATCGGCTACGGCCGCATCGGCACGCGGGTGGCGAGCCTGTGCAAGGCGTTCGGCATGACGACGATGGTCAGCGACCCCGCCTTCCCCACGCCCCGCATCGCGGCCGACGGCCATATTCCGGTGACCAAGGACGTGTGGGCCGCCATTCCCGAGGCCGACGTGGTCACGCTGCATTGCCCGCTCGATGAGGTCACGCGCGGGATGGTCAACGAAGCGTTCCTCAAGCGCATGAAGCCGACGGCCTGGCTGATCAATTCCGCCCGCGGGCCGATCGTTAACGAGGCGGCGCTGGTGGCGGCCCTGACCGACGGCACCATCGAGGCGGCCGGCCTGGACGTGCTGGCGCACGAACCGGCGCCGGCGGGCAACCCGCTGTTCGCCCTGCCCAACGTGGTGCTGAGCCCGCATAACGCCGCCCAGCCGCTGGAATGCGTCGCCAGGGTGTCGCGCCGGGCGGTGCTGAACCTGCTCGACTTCATCGATGGGACGATCGATCCGGGGTACACGGTAAACCCGGAAGTGCTGGGGCGGAACGCGACGTAACGAAAGCCAGGCGCCGATCGCGCGACAATGCGATCGGCCGGCCTCACCTCACGAGATGTAGCCGCCTTCGGCCCGGCGGAGCCGATCGATCGCGGCAATCCGCCCCAGCGTCGCGCTTTCGCCGTGGGAGACGGCCAGCGCGATGAGGGTTTCGACAACCGCGACGATGCCAACCATCGATGGATAGAATTGCGGGCTGGCCGTCCCTGCTACAAGCAACACATCGCTCAACGCCACCAGCGGAGAGCCCCTGCTGTCGCTGACCGCGACCACCCTGGCGCCGCCGTCGCGGGCAAATTTCGCTACCTTCAGCATCTGCTCGGCATACGGGGAAACCGACAGGATCAGCACCACGTCGCCCTCGCCGATGCCGATCATCTCCTCCATCGGCGAGTTGCGGCCGGCGGGCGGCACGCGCAGCTCGGGCAACGCCACCCGGGCGAGATATTGCAGATAACAGGTTATCCAGTGCAGCGCGCCGACGCCGAGCGCATAGACGCGGCGGCCGTGGCGGAGCAGTTCG
>CAIMEK010000422.1 GCA_903839965.1 uncultured Acetobacteraceae bacterium
GCATGGCGCAGTCGTTCAGCATGCGCAGCCCGCTGATCGACGGCCAGGGCAATTTCGGCTCGGTGGACGGCGATCCCGCGGCGGCGATGCGCTACACCGAGGCGCGGCTGGCCCGCGCCAGCGCCTTCATGCTGGAAGACATCGACAAGGACACCGTCGACTTCCAGCCCAACTACGACGAGACCACCGAGGAACCGCGGGTGCTGCCCGCGAGCTTCCCCAACCTACTGATCAACGGCGCCAGCGGCATCGCCGTCGGCATGGCGACCAACATCCCGCCGCATAACCCGTCCGAGATCATCGACGCCACCCAGGCGCTGGTGGATGACCCCACCCTGACGCTCGACGCGCTGATGAAGATCGTGCCCGGGCCGGACTTTCCCACCGGCGCGATGATCCTGGGGCGGACCGGCATCCGCCAGGCCTTCGAGACCGGCCGCGGGTCGCTCATCCTGCGCGCGCGCACCGAGTTCGAAAAAACCGGCCACGACCGCGTGCAGATCGTGGTGACGGAAATCCCCTACCAGGTGAACAAGGCGGCGCTGCTGGAACGCATCGCCGAACTGGTGCGCGCCAAGCAGGTCGAGGGCATCGGCGACATGCGCGACGAGAGCGACCGCTCCGGCATGCGCATCGTCATCGAGCTGAAGCGCGACGCCACCCCCGAGGGGGTGCTGAACCAGTTGTTCCGCTTCACCACGCTGCAGACCAGCTTCGGGGTGAATTTTCTGGCGCTGGACGGCGGACGGCCCCGGCAGATGGGGCTGAAGGACGCGCTGGTCGCGTTCATCCGCTTCCGCGAGGAGGTCATCCTGCGCCGCGCCCGCCACGAACTGGCCCGCGCGCGCGACCGGGCGCACCTGCTGGTCGGGCGGGCCATCGCGGTGGCCAATATCGACGAGGTGATCCGGCTGATCCGCGCCAGCCCCGACGCGGCGGCGGCGCGCACGGCACTGATGGACCGCGCCTGGCCGGCGGCTGACGTGCTGCCGCTACTGGCGCTGATCGAGGACGCGCGCAACCTGGTGGCCGAGGACGGCTCGGTGCGGCTGACCGAAGAGCAGGCGCGCGGCATCCTGGAACTGCGGCTGCAACGCCTGACCGGCCTGGAACGCGACAAGATCCACGAGGAAATGGGCGAGGTCGCGGCCAAGATCGCCGACCTGCTGGAAATCCTCGCCAGCCACCCGCGGCGCATGGACGTGCTGCGCGGCGAATTGCAAACGGCGCGCGCCGCGCTCGCCTCGCCGCGGCTGACCGAAATCGTGGAGGCGGTCGCCGACCAGGACGACGAGAGCCTGATCGAGCCCGGCCAGATGGTGGTGACCATCACCCGCGACGGCTTCATCAAGCGCACGCCGCTGGAAACCTTCCGCCAGCAGAACCGCGGCGGCCGCGGGCGCAGCGCGGCGGGCACGCGCGGCGACGACATCGTGACGCGCAGCTTCAACGCGCACACCCACCAGTGGGTGCTGTTCTTCTCTTCGGGCGGCAAGGCGTTCCGCCAGAAGGTGTGGCACCTGCCCGAAGCCGGGCCGACCGCCAAGGGCCGCGCCCTGGTGAACCTGCTGCCCGAACTCGGCTCGGACAACATCACCACGGTGCTGCCGTTGCCGCAGGACGAAACCTTGTGGGAGAGCCTGCACCTGGTGTTCGCCACCGCCCAGGGCAACGTGCGGCGCAATCGGCTGTCGGATTTCCGCAATGTGCGGGCCAGCGGGCTGATCGCCATGAAGCTCGACGAGGGCGACCGGCTGATCGGCGTGGCGACCTGCCGCGAGGGCGGCGACGACATGCTGCTGGCGACCCGGCTGGGCCGCTGCATCCGGTTCCAGATCACCGAGGACAACCTGCGCGTGTTCGCCGGCCGCGACAGCTCCGGCGTGCGCGGCGTGCGGCTGCAGGAAGGCCGCGCCGGCGACGAAGTCGTCAGCCTCGCCGTGCTGCGCCATGTGGAGGCCTCGCCCGACGAACGCACCTCCTACCTGAAACTGGCCGCCGCCCGCCGCCGGACCCCGGATGAAGAGGCGGAGGCAACGGCGGACGTCGACGAGGAAGGCGCGCAGGAAGTTCCGATGCCGCCCGAGCGCTTCGACGACATGGCCGAGCGCGAGGAGTTCCTGCTGACGGTGACCGACCAGGGCTTCGGCAAGCGCTCCTCGGCCTACGAATACCGGGTGTCCGGCCGCGGCGGGCAGGGCATCGCCAACATCACCCTCACCGCGCGCACCGGCACCGCGGTGGCCGGCACGCTGCCGGTGCGGCCGGGCGACGACGTGATGCTGGTCACCGATGTCGGCCGGCTGATCCGCTTGCCCGCCGACCAGGTGCGCCTGACTGGTCGTTCCGCCATGGGCGTGACACTGTTCCGCCTCGACGCCGGCGAACGGGTGACCAGCGTGTTCCCGGTGGTGGAAGAAGAGGTGGCCGACGGCACCGGCGACGACCAGCCGCCGGCGGAGGATGGGGAGCCGGAAGATGGCTGAAGCGAAGCGGACCGGGCTCCGGCTCGGGCTGTATCCCGGGACGTTCGACCCGGTGACCAACGGGCACCTCGACATCATCGGCCGGGCGGCGCGGCTGCTCGACCGGTTGGTGGTGGGGGTGGCGATCAGCGTGGGCAAGAACCCGCTGTTTTCGCTGGAGGAACGCGTGGAACTGGTGCGCGCGGAAATGGCGGCGGTGTCGGCGCGCACCGGTACCCCCATCGAGGTGCAGCCGTTCGACGGGCTGCTGATGCATTTCGCGCAGCAGATTGGCGTAAGCGTGATCGTGCGCGGGCTGCGCGCGGTCTCGGATTTCGACTATGAGTTCGCCATGGCGGGCATGAACTACCGATTGGATCCGACCATCGAGACGGTGTTCCTGATGGCGAGCGAGCGGCACCAGTTCATCCAGTCGCGCTTCGTGCGCGAGGTCGCGCTGCTTGGCGGCGATATCTCGTCGTTCGTGCCGGCCCTGACCCTGCAGCGGACGCTGCAACGGCTCGGGCGGGCGGAGAGCGGCCGGTGAAAGAACCGATGGCACGGAGCATCCCGATGTACCGACGTGCGTTGATGGCGACCTTTCTTGCAACTTCTGGCGTGGTGATGAGCAGCATGAGCGAAGCCCAGACGGCCGATCCCCAAAACACGGTCTTCCTGGACCTGAAGGATGGCCGGGTGGTGATCCAGTTGCTGCCCGACCTGGCGCCCAAGCACGTGGCCCGGGTAAAGGAATTGTGCCGCACGGGCTTCTACGACGGCACCGTGTTCCATCGGGTGATCGAAGGCTTCATGGCGCAGGGCGGCGACCCCACCGGCACCGGCACCGGCGGCAGCGGACAGGGCACCCTGCCGGCGGAGTTCACCACCAAGCGGCGCTTCCTGCGCGGCACGGTCGGCGCGGCCCGCACCAACGATCCGAACACCGCGGACAGCCAGTTCTTCATCATGTTCGCGCCGGCGACGAATCTGGACGGCCAGTACACCATCTGGGGCCAGGTGGTGTCGGGCATGGAGTTCGTGGACAAGATCAAGCGCGGCTCCGGCGGCAACGGCATGGTGAGCAGCCCGGACAAGATCGTCCACATGCGGGTGGCCGCCGACGTGAAGTAGCGGGGCGGCGCGGGCTTCGGCCCCCGCAAAACCAGGGGGATACCAACCATGATCGAACGGAGGCCATTCGCGTCGCTGGGCGGTGCGGATCACGGCTGGCTCAAAGCCAAACACCACTTCTCGTTCGCCGAATACCACGACCCCAAACGCATGGGCTGGGGCGCGCTGCGCGTGTGGAACGACGACGAGATCGCCCCGGGCGAAGGCTTCCCGCCGCACCCGCACGCCGACATGGAAATCATCACCTACGTGCGCGAAGGGGCGATCACCCATCGGGATTCGATGGGCAACGAAGGCCGCACCGAAGCCGGCGACGTGCAGGTGATGTCGGCTGGATCGGGGGTTCGCCACAGCGAATACAACCTCGAGGACAAACCCACCCGGCTGTTCCAGATCTGGATCCTGCCGAGCGCCAGAGGCGGTGCGCCGTTCTGGGACGCCAGGCCGTTTCCCAGGGCCGAACGCTCGGGCCGGTTCGTTACGCTGGCCAGCGGCCAACCCGACGAAACCGACGCCCTGCCGATCCGCGCCGACGCGCGCATCATGGCCGCGACGCTGCAGGCCGGGGAACGCGTCTCCGTCCCGCTCGACCCCCGTCGCCACGCCTACCTGGTGCCCGCCACCGGCACGATCGAGGTCGGCGGAACCCGCATCGGCCCGCGCGACGGCGCCGCCATCACCGATGTCGCGACGCTCGACATCGTGGCCCTGGAAGACGCCGAGATCGTCCTGGTCGAGACGGTCTGAGGCGAGGCAAGGAAGGCCAGGGCGCTGCCCTGGACCCGCCAGGGGTCAGTGGACCCCTGGACCCCATCACTTGGAGGGTCTTGGAAAGAGGGGGGCGAGGAGATGTATCGGCATCCCCTGGCCCCCCTCTTTCCAAGACCCTCAAAACGACCGGGTTCCAAGGGCCTCCCGGCCCTGGCGGGGTCCAGGGGCGGAGCCCCATAGGCGCGAAGTTAAACTGTAAGGGCCCATGCCTGAATGTTCCTGCGGCGTGGGGCTTCC
>CAIMEK010000423.1 GCA_903839965.1 uncultured Acetobacteraceae bacterium
ACAGACGCGACCCGACATGATTATCAACGAGGCCGGCCTTGCCAGGTCGCCGCGCCCGTGCATGCTCCCGGTTGGGGATGGCACGCGTTGTGCTTGCCGCGGGGCCAGGAGGGCCCCGCGACGGGCCGCGCCAACGGGAGAACAGGTGATGAAGCGCAGGAAGTTGCTCGTGTCCGCGGCCGCTGTTGCCGTGGCGGGCGCCGCGACGCGGCGGGCCCAGGCGGCCGACGAAATCGTCATCGGCGCGATCTACCCGATGACCGGCAATGCCGCACCGATTGGCGCCGATGCCAAGGTGTCGCTGGAAACCATCGCCGAAATCATCAACTCCAGCCACGCCCCGATCTCGACCCTGATGGGCCAGGGCGGCGGACTGCCCGCGCTGGGCGGCGCCAGGATCCGCGTGGTCATGGCCGACCACCAGAACGACCCGCAGAAGGCCCGCGCCGAGGCCGAGCGGCTGATCACCCAGGACAAGGTGCCGGTGCTGATCGGCAGCTACACCTCGGCCACCGCGGCCACCATCAGCCAGGTCGCCGAACGCTACGAAGTGCCCTACCTGTCGATGGACAACTCTTCGCCAAGCCTCAGCCAGCGCGGGCTGAAATGGTTTTTCCGCACCTCGCCGCACGACGAGATGTTCACCACGGCGATGTTCGACTTCTTCCAGGGCATCGGCAAGAAAACCGGCCGCGGCGTGAAGACGGTGGCGCTGATCTACGAGGATTCAATTTTCGGCACCGATTCGAGCAACGTGCAGCGCGCGCTTGCCCAGAAGGCGGGCATCAAGGTGGTCGCCGACATCAAGTACCGCGCCAACTCGCCGTCACTGTCCACCGAGGCGCAGCGGCTGAAGGCGGCCAACGCCGACGTGCTGATGCCGAGCAGCTACACCAACGACGCCATCCTGATGCTGCGCTCGATGAACGAGATCGGCTACCACCCACGCGCCATCATGGCGCAGGCCGCGGGCTTCCAGGAGCAGGACTTCATCAAGGCGAGCGGGCCGCTGGCCGAGGGGGTGTTCAGCCGGTCCTCGTTCGCGCTGGACGCCACCCGCGCGCGGCCGGCCATTCCGGCGATCAATGGCGCCTACCGCGCCAGGAACGGCAAGGACCTCAACGACAACACCGCGCGCCAGGTGACCGGGCTGCAGGTGCTGGCGGATGCCATCAACCGCGCCGGCGCGGCCAGGCCCGAGGCGATCCGCAAGGCGCTGGCGGAGGCCCGCGTGCCCGGCGAGCAGCTCATCGTGCCGTGGCAGGGCGTGCGCTTCGACGCCAACGGTCAGAACATCGAGGCGACGCCGGTGATCCAGCAGGTCACCACCGGCATCTATCGCACCGTCTATCCATTCGAGCTCGCCTCGCTGGATGCGATGTGGAACGTGGCGGGCTGAACGGGTTGTGGAGCTGGAGATCATCCTGCAGGCCGCCATCGGCGGCCTGCTCATGGGGCTAATCTATGCCCTGGTGGCGGCCGGGCTCAGCCTGATCTTCGGGCTGATGGATGTGGTGAACTTCGCGCATGGCGAGCTGATGATGCTGGCGATGTATGCGGTGTTCGCGATCTGGCAGCTGACCGGCGCCGACCCGCTGCTG
>CAIMEK010000424.1 GCA_903839965.1 uncultured Acetobacteraceae bacterium
GCCCGCGCCTACCAGGCGACGCAGGCCGGCGGGTCGCCGGCGGGCGCGGCGGGGAGCGACTTCGGCGGCGTGCTGGCGCGCGCCCTGGAAGGCGCGGTGCAGGCCGGCCACAGCGCCGACGCGCAATCCGCCGCGGCAATCGCCGGCAGCGGCAACATCACCGAGGTGGTGGCCGCGGTGTCGAAGGCCGAGCTGGCCCTGCAGACCACGGTCGCCATCCGCGACCGCGTGGTGCAGGCCTACCAGGACATCATGCGCATGCCTATTTAGATAGACAAAGACTTCACTTTCTTCAAATTCCTGGCGTTTTCCAATTTCACCACGGCGGCGCCCGCTAAACGCTCTTGTTCGGCGTCCTGGGTGTAGAGGGCGACCATCGCCAAGCTCTTCCACCCGCCGGCCGCCGCGATCTCGGAAGCACTGGCGCCGCTCTCGGCGAGGTCGGTGGCAAACCGCTTGCGCAGTCCGTGCGGGCCGAGGCCATGCGCGCCGTTCGCCACCAGCCAGTGCGTCATGGTGCTGCCCAGGCTCTCAGCGTGAAGCCATGGCTTTCCCCGCGTCGTGGTCAGGATGTGCGTGCTGGTCGCCCCGCGGCGCCATCCATCCATCTCGGCCCTCAGTCTTGCGCCCGGTTGACCGCGACACCGGATTTCTGATGCCACCATCGGTGGACGAATGGCTACCGGAGAAGCATCTGGCGCGGTTCGTGGTGGACATGATCGCGAGCCTAGACCTGCGGGCGATGATCGGCAGCTACCGGGGCTCCGGGGAGGCGTCGTAGCATCCGACTATTCTGCTCGGCATCCTGGTCTACGGCCAGGCCATCGGGGTGTTTTCCAACCGCGAGCTGGAGCGGGCGAGCCATGACTCGGTGGCGTTCCGCTTCATTGCCGCCAACCAGCATCCCGACCACGACACGATCGCGGCGTTCCGGCGTCGCTTTCTCAAAGAGATCGAGAAGCTGTCGTATGAGCATGCGGGCAAGATCGAGGCGCAGTTGCAGGCCGAGGTGGCCGAGCTGATGGCAAAGGCCGAGGCGGCGGACCAGGCGGCCGTGCCGGACGGGATGTCGATCCCCGAGGAACTGGCGCGGCGCGAGGCGCGGTTGGCGGAGATCGCCCGCTCGCGGGCGGCCATTGAGGCGCGGGCGAAGGAACGGCTTGCCCGTGAGCAGGCCGAGTATGAAGCCAAGATAGCGGCTCGCGAAGCGAAGGCTGCGGCACCCGGCGGGTTCCATCCCGCCAACAAGGCGAACATGCATGCCGGTGCCGACAGTGTTCGCCGCAGGTTATCGAGCATCTTCCATCGACCGATCGCCGGCATCGGACCGCGCAGCCGATCCGTGCCGGCGGTCGGTCCGCGACCGCAAACCCATGGCAGCAATTGCCAGTCACCGCGTGCCCAGCGATGGCAGCGAAGCGCATCGACACCGTAGCGCGCGGGATACTCCTCGACGACCTCGATATCGGAGGCTAACCCGGAGCGGGCAAATACACCCTCGAACAGGTCGTGGCTGAGCATCGTCGAATCCGGCACCCGCCCCGCGAGCGCGGCCTCGAAGGCATCGATGTCATAGATGCCCTTGCCGGCATACGAGCCCTCGCCGAACAGGTCCTGGTAGACATCAGACACGGCGGCGGCCTACGGGTCGATGCCATTCATGCTGGAAAAAACGCGCTGATACAGAGACCCCTCTCTGCCGACCGACAACGAGGGCGCAATCCTTGGTTGCAGCACGGCATAGCCTGCCACCACCCTCCCTGCCTCCGAGTCGAAGCGCGGCCGGTTAAGCGGGTGCGACATCTTGCCGATCAGGCAGCGGACTGCGTCGCGTGGCAGCCTGGTGTCCGCGTCGAGCGTGACAACGTAGCGGATTCCGGCGGGTACCGCTGGCGGCTGTCCGCCGTGGGCAAGGAAGGTGGTGTCGGTCGCGCCGCGCGCCAGCCGATTGAGTTCGTGCAGCTTGCCGCGCTCGCGTTCCCAGCCGATCCAGCGCGCTTCGCCTGCGTTCCACACTCGCTTGCGATGGAGCAGCAGGAAGCGGTCGCCGCCGGGCGCCGCACCGCAGCGCAGATTGAGCCGGGCAATTCCGGCAACCGCCGCTTCCAGCAACGCTTCGTCGCCTTCGACATGCTCGGTCGTTGCATCCAGCCAGTCAGACAGCAAAGCGAAATGCAGCTCGCCCTCTGGGCTGGCGAGGTGGTGAACTTCCAAACGTTCGATTTGCTTGTCGATCGCCCGAAGCGTGATCGGCAGCGTCGGCACCGTGACCATCGTACGTAAGTGCGCGGGTACCCCGTCACGGAGTTCCATGGCGGGTAACAATGTCGCGCCAAGCCTCCGCGTCACGCCACGATTCAACAACGCCACTGCCGCGTCGATCGCGAGGATCGCACCCAGAAGTCCGAGCATACCCAGCCATGGCGGGTTAAGACCTTGCCGGTACAGGATGAACAGCGGGACGGCGAGCAGGATCGTGGCTATTGCGAGGCCGGCACCCACGTAGCCAGCGATGCCAAGTGCCCGACTTGCGCGCCCAGGCAGAGCGGCTATTGATGGACGAAAGCCGAGCGCCGTCTCGAACGCACGTCGCCCGCCGGCGATGAAATGGTAGCCGGGGTCCGCGTGGCGGCGTTCCTCCACACAATCTTGCGCACACCCCCATCAACTTGCCGGCCTGCATGGCGGCTTGGGTGACATCGAGTTCCGTGCGCTTGGCACCGCGCGCCAGTTCCTCGATGGCGCTGCGGTAAAGGTTGCGTGTCGGAAAGTCCATATCACGGAACGATCCCCCGGCAGCAAGTATGTCGTCCACCGGGCAGATGCGTTCGAACAGATCGCTCCAATCGACGTCCGAGATCCGGCGCATGCCGGTGATGATGTTGCGTACCGCGACGGTCTCGGCTCCCTGCGCCTGGTGTTCGTCGCGCACGATTGCCTCGGCCGTCGATCCTTGTGCGTCCAGACGTCGGTCCAGCCACATAAGCGCGGGAGTGATCCTGGGATCCTGGTCGCGAAGCCGGAGCACGATTTGGACAGCGAAAGCGTCCGCCAGTGTCGTGCCCTCATAATCCGCGAGAACGATCGATATCGGTTCGGCAGTACGACCCGCCGCCCCCAACAGGCGGTCGGCGATTACGTCCGCCTCCCGCCGCGCGGCGCTGCTGTGCACGATCTGACCAGCAATCCGTTTCAGGTTTTCAACCAGCACGATCCTAAGCGTAATCGCGACCGCCCAAAGCTCGCCGAACGTCAAAGGCTGCACGTCCTGATAGGCACAAACTAAGCGGCACAGCATGTCGGCGTCAAAGCGGCTGTCGGTGTGGGCAACGAAGGCCCAGGCCAGGCCGAACACCCGCGGAAAGCCCTTGAAAGGCCCGTCGGCCAGCTTTGGCAGTTGCCGATAATAGCCCGGCGGGAGAGCGGAACGGATCTCGCGAATCTGCCGCTCCACGAGGTAGTAGTTGTCAACCAACCATTCGGCCGCCGGGGTGATGGCCTGGCGCTCGTCGATCGATTTGGCAATTACACGGTAGGCGCCGAGCAGAGCGGCTCCATTGTCGGCGAGTCGCCTGGCCAATGGGAGGCCTCATGTCAGCTTCGACGTGACTGCCTACGCCACCGCAAGAATTCGCCCGTGCTCCTCCAGGCGTTCAACTCTGAACAGCTCCTCGCGAACAGGTATTTCACCGTGCCAGGGCGATGTCGACGATCCGCGCCGAAAAATCCTGTCAATGGACGATGTCAATTTGACCTTTCTGCGGCGCGTTGGGCGCGCGCCGAGCCCACAGGCTCACGGGCCGTCGAACATGCGGCGTGTATGCGGGCTCTGAAGTCCGTGCCGGCTTGCACAGAACGAGTTCATGCCAACGGCCAAAACAGCAGCACGAAGGCCTTTGTGGATCGCAGATCGAACCGCGCCCAAAAAAACAGACGAGATGCCCAGCAATAACGGCGAAGCAAATCACCACGGGAAAAATTTGCGCACAGCGTTTTGAATCTACCGAAAGCGGGCCGCGGATACGAAACCGGTTCGCGAGGAGTTACTTACCGGTTCCGCCGCCACGCAACATCAGGGTTAGGCGGTTCAGGGGGTGTGTTTGTCGGCACTGCGCTCGATAGCCTGGCCGGCCTTGCTGATGTCTTGGCCGGCTCCGGCCGTGGTATGGCAGGCCGCCAGCAGCGGTGCGATGCCCAATAACGCGAACAGGGTCAACGCCAACATCGTCGTTCTCTTGGTCATGGCAAATCCTTTCGTGGGTACGCAACTATATGAAACAGCAACCGATCGGCCACGCCCGGCATATACTCATGCCGCGCGAGCAGCCGTCGTCCGAATGGCAGGTGCTATGGTGTGGCGCAGCAGGCATCGATCTGTGCCAGATCAATATCTGCCCCAGTTTCCGGACGTTCGCTGTTGGTCGTGGTGCTCGGAATGGCCACGGTCCCCCCACCAACCACCATGGCCGCCGTCGCCACGCCCCGGCTCGACGATGCAGCCGGTGAGGGCGAGCGACATCAGCAGCAGCATAAGCAATGCGCTTTTCATTTGATTTTCCATCAGCAACGGCGCCAACCTGCGTGGGCAGACGGCGCGCTCACAGAGGCCGACCGGCACTTCGGGGCGGATCAAAATTGCTTCGATCCGCTGCCACTGTAGCGTCAATCGGCAGAATACGGGCCTAGGGTCTGCCCAGATAGGCTCGGAAACTACTCACTCGCCGTAATTCGGATCGCGGCGACGGCCAACCGGGCCAACGCCGGAAGCGACGCCGAGCCGGTCTTCTTCATGATCGCGGCGCGGTGGTTCTCGACCGTGCGTTGGCTGATACCAAGATCCGCGGCGATATTCTTGCTGGGGTGGCCGGCGAGGACCTTCTCCATGATCTGTTGCTGTCGCGGCGTGAGAGCTGCGACGATTTTTCGTGCGCTCTCCTGCTGGGCGGCCAACAGGCTCGAATCCCTCGACAGGTCGAGAGCACGCTCGATGCTGGCTAGCAATTCGCCACGGCTGAGCGGCTTCTCGATGAAATCCGAAGCGCCGGCCCGCATGGCCTGTACCGCTATGGCTACGTCGCTGTCGCCGGTTATCATGATCGACGGCAGTCGATCGCCGGCATCATGCAAGCGTTGCAGCAGTTCGAGTCCGCTCATTCCCGGCAGATAGGCATCGATCAATAGGCATGCGTCACTGCCCGGACGATAGGCCGCGAGGAACGCCTTGCAAGCCGCATAATCCTCGACAACCAAGCCCTCTTCCTCCAGCACAGCCCGGAGCCCCTCGCGTACGTCGCGGTCGTCATCGACGACGAAGACGACGGATGGTCCGGAAGTACGAGCCGCTTCCCCGGGACTCGGCGCATGCACCACGGGCGGCAAGCTTGGCAGCAGACTTTGAATGGCCTGCCTGAGCTCAGCCACTTTCACCGGCTTGTTAAGCTGAACACAGTTGAACGCCGAAATATCGCGCAAGGCCGCGGTCGAAATATCGGCGGTGAGGATGACAACCGGAATTTCCCGGTGACCCGTTTCCCGCAGCTTCGCCGCGACCTGGAGACCGGTCATGTCGTGTGGCAGGTTGTAATCGGCGAGAATGAGGTCGGGGCGAACGGTTCCTCGGGTCATCCACTCCAGCGCGGTGATGCCGTCAAACGCCGTCGCCACATGATGCCCCTCGTCCTTGAGCAGAAGCTCAAGGAGGTCGCGCACCTCAGGATCGTCCTCGACGACCAGAATCACGCCGTTGCGGCGAACGCCCTTGGCCATCCTGTCTTCCGCGGCAGGCCGCGAATGTTCGGTCCGTGGCGTTGCCCCATCCGACAGGCACGGGACCTGGATGGCAAAGACGGAGCCCTTGCCCGGGTGCGAGCGGACTTCCACCCGATGGTCCAGCAGTTTCCCCAGACGCTGCACGATGGACAAACCCAGACCAAGGCCACGGCTGCGCTGGCGCGCCGCGTTGTCAAGCTGATGGTATTCCTCGAAGATCGATTGCAACTCGGCCGCGGGGATTCCGACGCCGGTATCCCAGACCTCGATGCTCAGTACGCCGCTCCGCCGCCGGCAACCAAGCAATACCTTACCGTGCCTGGTGTACTTCAATGCGTTGGACAGCAGGTTGCGAACCATCTGCTCAAGCAGGCGCGGATCACTGCTGACAGAAAGACCGCATGGGACCATCCGAAGGCCAAGCCCGCCCGCTTGTGCCTGATAGGCAAACTCCCCCCGGAGCCGTTCGAACAGAACGTTGATGGGAAAACCGACAATTTCGGCGCGGACCATGCCGGCATCGATCTGGTTCACGTCGAGCAGCGTATCCAGCATGCCCGTCATGGCACCCAACGTCGTGTCGAGACGCGCGATCAGCCGTTGTGCCTTCTCTCCCTCGGCCGCCTTTTCCAGCAGTCCATGCAGAAGGGCAAGCGTTTGCAGCGGTTGGCGCAAATCATGGCTGGCACTGGCAAGGAAGCGCGACTTGGCGACAGTCGCCAGCTCGGCCTGCCGTTTGGCTGCTTCCAATGCATCGGCCGTGTAGCGGCGCGCGGTCACGTCGACAAAGGTAATGACCACCCCCTCGACCGCACTATCCTGGGCGCGGTAGGGCAAAATGCGGCGCATGTACCAGGCGCCACTCTGCGCCTGGATCTCTCGTTCAACCGGCTCGAGGGTCTGCAGCACCGTGCGGGCCTCGTCCAGCAGCGCGCCATCCGGAGCCAGTGAGGTGAAGCCTGCCAGCGGCCGCCCTATATCGGCGGGAATCAGTGCTGAAAAGTGATCGGATGGCCGGCGTAAAGTACCGGATATCCAGGTTGATGTCGAGGAACAGCGTGGCGACGTTGGTGCTGTACAGGATGTTCTGGAGATCGTTGGAGGTGGTGCGCTGCTGCTCCAGTGTTTCCTGGAACTGGCCGTTAAGGGCAGTCAGCTCCTTGTTGAGCGACTGCAATTCCTCCTTCGAGGTGAGTAGCTCCTCGTTGGTCGATTGGAACTCTTCATCGATGGACAACGCCTCGTCGTGAGCCGTGTGATGCTCTTCGGTTGCGATCTGAAGGTCGCGGATGGCACCCTGCAGCTCTCTCCTTGTCGCCTCGATGTCGTGCTCAAGTTCGGTGACGCGCGGAGCGTCCCGCGGCGCCACAATTTCCGGTGCGCTCTGCCTGTCCTTTGGTGCCTCGACAAAGCACACCAGCAGCAATTCCCCATCCTCGCCGGGAATCGGCTGCACGTCGATGTTGAACGAAACCGCGGTGCCATCGTGAGCTACCCCGCCACCTGCGGCAACCACGCGCGCGTTCTCCTGGATGGCCTGCTGGATTGCCGATTTGAGCTTGGTCCGCATGCCCTCTCGCGCCATAGCGAGCACATCGTTTGTGGCCTGCCCGGGTGCCACCCGCAGATGATCCATGTCATGGCTCTTGGCCGCGGCCAGCGCCATGCGCTGCTCCACCCGGCGCTGTAGCGTGCCCCGCTTGTACTGCCTGAAATCATAGGGAGTCTCGGCGCGGAGAAAATCGATAATCTTCGACAAGCTATCCTGCGCGTTTTCGGGCGGAGACGCAGACGGACGAACGCCGGCTATTCGTTGGCAATATTCGATGAGTTTGCCGGGAATCTTATCTGCCGGAAGCACGAGGTCTACCGCGCCCGTCATGATCGCGTTTTGCGGCATGCCGGCCTGACCGGCCTCGTCCGGGTCCTGCGCAACGACGAACCCGCCCTGTTCCTTGATGGCTCTGAGTCCCAGGCCGCCGTCGGTACCGGTTCCGGAGAGGATCACGGCGATAGCGCGCGTGCCGCAATCCGTCGCCAGCGAACGCAGCAGGAAGTCGAACGGCAGGCGCGCTCCGTGCCGGGCCTGGGGCCGCGAGAGGTGAAGCGCGCCGTCACCGACGGAGAGATACAGTCCGGGGGGGGGGGATAACATAAACGTGTTCGGGCGCGATCGGCATCCCATCCGTGGCTTGCCGCACGGTCATCGCGGTATGTCCGGACAGCAGGTCCACCATCATGCTTTCGTGCGTCGGGTCGAGATGCTGCACCAGGATGAAGGCCATGCCGGTTGCAGCAGGCAACGCACTCAGCAACTTTCGACAGGCCTCGAGACCACCTGCAGAAGTGCCGATCCCGATGACGGCGAAATCTTTGGCGCCGAAAAAAGCGTCCCGCACCGGCAGCGACTGCCAGGATCGGGATCGAACTGCTTTGGGAGGAGGCGGACGGGTGTCGGGCATTCTGGATACGACCCCAGGCTTGTCTCCCAGGGGGAGAGGCGGCGCTCGTTTACAAGAAATGTTCCGCCCGCACCATTTCTGGTCGGTCCATAACGGCGTCTGTCATGGACATCTATCGGCGAGATCTGAGTAGATTCCGGCCCTGCTCCCGGCGGGCGTCCATGCGCTATCGTGCATTGTTGCCCAGACTTCATGCGAGCCGGTTGCTAATGGGCGTCGCTTGGTCTGGCGTAGAACATGCTGACGAGGACGAGACGATCGCGGCCAGGCGGCCAGGATCAATGTCGATCACCCGCATGGATGATGGAATCGCTTCCGGATTGGCTAGCCGAACGACCAACACGACAGGAACACCACGACCATGAGCGCATCAGACAAAAGCGAGCCCGGCATCGCCGGACTGCAGGACGACATCGCCGCATTGAAGCGGGATGTGGCAAGCCTGATCGAGCACCTGAAGCTCGGCGCGACGACGGGAGCGCAGAGCGCCGCTGAGCAACTCGACGACGGTGCGCACAAGGTGTGTCGCGGCGTTGCTGCCGAGGGTCAGCGGGCGGCCGCACTTGTTTGCCGGCAGATCGAGGCACAGCCGCTGGTCGCGCTGCTGGTCGCCTTGGGCGTCGGTTATGTCGGCGGCCGGCTGCTCGCACGGTGAGCCTGGCGTCGGCAATGAGCGATCTGATTAGGCTTGTCCTCGCCTTGGCGGGCGCCGGCGGTGAACGGCAAGGCCATCCACAGACTGCACGGATAGTAATCGTGACTGTCGCGGCGGCTACCTGTGCCGTCGCCGCGGTCGCCTGTGGTCTGGTCGCCGTCTGGATCTTCACTCTGCCGTATGTTGGGGCAGCCGGCGCGCCGGCTATCGTCGCCGGCGTTCTTCTCGCCATCTGTCTCGCTCTGCTCGCACTGCGCCGGTTTGGATTGAAGCGTCCCGCGCCGCCGGCCGGCGCCAGCACATCGGTGCTGTTCGCCGAGGCGACGCGACTGCTGCAGGACCACAAGGGCGCTGTGCTGACGGCCGCGCTCGTTGCGGGCCTGATCGCGGGAAGGGGCGAAAAGTGATCGGCATCGCTGGAAGGGCTCCAACGGTACCGATCGGCGGCCATGATCGTTGCAAGCGAACCCAATAGGCCGTGATGTCGAGCGATCCGACCCAACAGCCGCACCGCCTTGTCGTCGTGCCGGACGAAGAGCATCCTCCATGCCTTCCGGGTCCCTGGGCACGCCAGGTGGCCTGCTGACCTTGAGTTGGCTGCGGCATCCGAAGGCGCAGCGTCGCCGCGAGCGCGGCATTACCAAATTGTCTGGCGCCTGGCGCGATCGGGAGTATCGTTATGCTCCGATCGGTGCATCGGGGCGGCTGGTGTCGCTCCTTGCAAAATCGGCATGGCTACCGCTCGACAGATAGAATCTTCTGCCCCGGGAACCGCGCCGGTCGTGCGCGATTGTTACCCCTGCATGAGTGAGGAGTCGCCGAACCGTGCACCGACGCGACCTGCTTCCGTTGATGGCCGGCCTCTTCCTGGGGTCGGCGGCACGGGCGGCCCCTTCCGCTCCTGTGGTAGGCGGTGGTGAGGATGGAGGCGGCGACGGCGCAGATTGCCTTCTTGGGTCCGCCCGGTGCCGCAGGCGCTGGAACTGGGCTTGCAGGTAGCTGAGCTTCTTGCGGCTGGCGGCCCAGGCACATTGCACCAGAGTGGTTTTCGGCCAGGGAGCGCCCTGGCGCAGCCGGGTGGAGCGTCGCTTGCCGGCGCTTTCGTCGTTGCGGGGGCATAGTCCGGCCCAGGAGATCAGGTGGCCGGCGGTCGGGAAGCGGCTCATGTCGGTGCCGATCTCGGGGACGATGACCTGAGCGGTCAGGTCACTGACGCCGAGGATGGTGCGCAGCAGGCGAACCGCCTGGCGGAAAGGGTCGAGATCGCGGTCCACCTCCGCGTCGATCTCGGCGATGGCGGCATCGAGCGCGTCGATCTGGCGCAGATGCAGGCGCAGCAGGAAGCGATGCCGCACGGTGACGCGCCCTTGCAGGGCGGCCCGCAGCTTCTCCGGCGGCGCCTTGACATCGCGCTGCACCAGGGTGAGCAGCTTGTCGGGATCGCGCTCGCCGTCGATTAACGCCTGCAGGATGGCGCGGCCACTGACGCCCATGATCTGGGTCAGCACCGAGCCGACCTTGAGATTGGCATCCTCCAGCGTCTTCTGCAGTCGTTGCACATGACTGGCCTGCTCGCGCACCAGTTGCTTGCGGGTGCGCAGCAGCGCGCGCAACTCCTGCGTTGGCGCCTCCGGCACGAAGCTGGTGCCGCGCGACAATCAGGATGAGTCTCGTATTGCCTCATCCAGGAATGCTCCCGAGCGGGTCGGGCATTGCCTCACCAGAATGCTCCCTTGGCCGGATCAGCTTGTCAATCTCGGCGGGAGCGCAAGACCCGTTTTCCTGTTCGATCGGCAAGCCTGCTTTCCCGTCCCGACCTGGCGCCGCCGGAGCCGCGGCGCGCAACGGAGGGGATTGGGAGGAGCGGAGCCACCCGGAGCCACGCGCAGCGCGCCCTTTCGCGCGAGCATGGCGAGGATGGCGAGCACCGGACCTTCCCCGAAGTGAGCACCGTGGCACACTGCGCACCAGTCGGAGGATCATGCCGTCATTGCTCCACTTGGAAGCGTTACGTCACGAAACCCGGGCCATACAAACCGGGGCAGGTGTTCGAGGAGACCGGTGCCTGCCCAGGCGTCTCTCCGGCGGCTTCGGCGCCAAACACCATTCTATGCGCCATCTCACGCCGCCACTCTTTCAACCGGCGCTGTAGCGTCCGCAACTGTCCATCGGGGAAGATGCCGGGCTGCTCCTCTTGCAGCCGCTCAAACAATTCGCGCGTTGTCCGCCACGGCTCGGCCTCGAACCATTCGCGCACCTGCGCTGTCACCGTCACGAACGGGTCGGGACGCCGCCGGCCGCGCCGGGCCTTCTCCTTCGGCTTGCTGGTCGGACGCACCTCACCTTCCTGCTACACAGTGCGCAGCCCGGAGAGGAATTGCTCCATCGTCGGCGCGGTGGGCGCCATCGCTTCGCCCGCGGGCGGACGGTCGGCGATCTAAACCAACTCTTGCTGACCCGCGCGGATCGTTTGCAACAATTGAACCGGGTCCAGCGTGGCATGTATCGCTGTCACTTGGCGCCGCACCGCCTCGCTGGTCCGCGCATCCGCCATCAGCCGCTGATAAGGCGTGGCCGGCGGATAATACTTTTTCGTGACTTTCGCACCATCGCGTGCCTTCCCGGCCAGTTTGAATGACGGCAGGAAGAAGTTCACGAACAGCCGCAACGCTGAATACAGCCGTGCCAGGGCCGCCGCCGCCTCAAGCCCCTCATATCGCCGGTAACCCACGGTGCGCCTGACCACGGCGCCGTTCTTCTGCTCAACCCAGGCCTGGTCGTTCTTGCGGTACGGACGGCACCGCGTGAACACCAGGCCCGCTTCCTCGCAATAGGTCTTGACGGTCTCGTTCATGAATACGCTGTCGTTGTCCGTGTCGAACCCGAGCAGCGCGAATGGCATCCATTTCCGAACCTCGCTCAGTACTTCGGTCAACAGGTTCTGCTCCCGCACCAGTAACGGCGCACACTCCGTCCAGCCCGTCGCGATGTCTGTCAGCGTCAGGGTTTGCACGAAGCTGCCTTTCGCCGTCGGCCCGCTGTGCGCCACAAGATCCGCCTCGACGAACCCTGGCGCCGGATCGTCCCAACCGCCAAAGGTTCGCACCGGGACGCTGCGCCGGATCGCAGCCGATGGTGGCGCGTGACGGCGCTTTCGTCCTCCTCCCGGCTCCCGGATCTCACGCAGCGCCCGATCGATGGTGCCAGCGCTCATCGCCAGCAAACCCGCGCGAACCTCCGACGCGAGTTGAAGGCCGCCGTGCCGTTCCATCGCATCGACCAGGATCGGCACCAGCGGCCGTAGCCGCTTGCCGCACACACGGTCCGACGCTTCCCAGATCACGATCAGCGTCTCGCGCACCGCGTCATTATATAAGCGCCGCCCGGGCCGAGGGCCCGACCGTTGGCCCGGCTGACCGGCGCGGAGCAGACGCATCGCGTGCTTGCGATGCAAGCCACTCACCGCCGTGAATTCATCCAGAATGCGCCCCCGTTCCTGCCGGTTGCTCAATACGTAACGTCCCGACAGCGCAACCACCAACTCGTCTCGTGTCGACATGCTGATCTGCCCCACGTCCGCCCCCGCCGATGCACACCGGTGGGGAGCAAATTACTCACCAGTCGGTAATATAGGCGACACTTGGTGCTCTGAAGAATGACCGGACGAGCCGGGGTGCGTCCTTTATGCGCGCCAACTGCGCCTCGATCTTATCCTGCAACCGTTCGC
>CAIMEK010000425.1 GCA_903839965.1 uncultured Acetobacteraceae bacterium
CAAACGGCACATAGCTGTAGGCCGAGTCTCCGACTCGGCGCCCACCAGCAATACTCCAGCACTCCATCACTCCACTCCTCCAGCCTTTTCCTTCTTCGCTCCAAACGCGTACACGAGGCCGTCCTCGGCGCCGATGACGACGAGCCCGCCGGCGATCGCGGGCGAGGCCGTCAGCCCACGGCCGATCTCATAGGTCCAGAGCGGCTTGCCGGTGGCGAGGCTGACCAGGTAGAGGCGGCCATCGCTGGAGCCGACGACGACCTTGTCGCCGGCGACCGCGGGCGAGGAATCCACATCGCCCTGCGTCGCCAGCGCCCAGAACTTTTTGCCGGTGGCGCGGTCGAGGCAGTAGAGGCGCTTGTCGCGGGCGCCGAGCAGCACGCGCGTGTCGGTGACCGCCGGCGAGGAATAGAACGCATCGGTGCATTCCGCGAAGCGCCAGATGGTTTTTGCCGCGGCGAGGTCCACGCAGATCACCTCGTTGCCGAAATTGCCCGCGTAGGCGCGTCCCCCGGCGAGCGCGGGCGAGCCGGCGATGTATTCGCCGGCCTCGATCGCGGCCAGCTCCTTCCCGGTCGCGGCATCGAGCACGTGCAGCTGGCCGTCGCAGCCACCGAACACGAGCTTGCCTTCGGCCAGGGCGGGCGTGCCGTTGATGTAATTGGAGGTGTCGAACTTCCAGGCGACCTGGCCGGTGGTCGCATCGAGGCAATAGAGATGATAGTCGTAGCTGCCGAAGAAGATGCGCGCTGCGTTGGTCGGCGAAGCGCGGAAGGCGTTCGCGCCGCCGAGGATCTTGTCCTCGGCCTTGAACTTCCACTTCAGCGCGCCGGTGGCCGCATCGAGGGCGAAGAAAGTGCCGTCGCTGGAGCCGATGAAGGCAGCGCCATCGAACACGAGCGGCGCGGCCTCGATGATATCGCTGGTCGCGAACTTCCACCGCAGCTTGCCGCTGTCGGCCGCGAGCGCATAGACGTTGCTGTCCGTCGAGCCGACGAACACCGTCCCGCCGACGATGGCGGCGGACGCCTTGACCGCGGCGCCCGTCTTGAACGTCCAGCGCGGGGCCAGTTTGTCCGGCAGCGTGGCGCCGGCGACGCCGCAGAGCGACGGCTCGCGGTGGAACATCGGCCAATCCTCGGCCGCCACCGTGCGCAGCGCGGTCAACAGGAGCGCCAGCAAAGGTACAAGTCGTTTCACGGTCGGTAATCTAACCACCACCCGCCCACCGCGCAACACTGGCGGTTGCACGGCTTGGGATAAATCCAAACAGCTTTCCAGGAGCCAGCGCTGTCCAGCACCCGCGGTGCTTGTGGCGCGACCGGGGGCTTGAAGGGTCACTTGACCGGGGCGGCCGGCGGGTTGGTCGGCGCGGCGAGGGCGGTGGCGCGGCGCTGGCCCTCGGCAACCTGCTCGGCGGTCATGAGCTGCTGCAACGCGGCGCGCGCGGCGCGCGCTTGGGCATCGCCGCCGGCGGCGGCAAGGTTGTACCAGGCGTAGGCCTCGACCACGTCACGCTCCACGCCCCGACCTTTCGCGAGGCACGCCGCTAGGTTGACCTGCGCGTGGACATCGCCCTGCCCGGCGGAGCGCCGGTACCACTGCGCCGCGGCAACCGGATCCGGGAGCAGACCCTGGCCCTTTTCGCAGCAGAGGCCGAGATTGAACTGCGCCTGC
>CAIMEK010000426.1 GCA_903839965.1 uncultured Acetobacteraceae bacterium
CGCGGCGCAGCGCGAGGCCATTGGTCAGGTTGCCGTTGTGCGCGACCGCGAAGCCGCCGAACTCGAAGTCGGCGTACAGCGGCTGCACGTTGCGCAGGATGGTGTCGCCGGTGGTGGCGTAGCGGTTGTGGCCGACGGCGCGGTTGCCGGCGAGCGAGGCGATTACGCGGGCATCGCCGAAATTGTCGCCCACCAGCCCCATGCCGCGATGCGTGTGGTAGCGCTTGCCGTCGAAGCTGACGATGCCGGTGGCTTCCTGCCCGCGGTGTTGCAGCGCATGCAGGCCAAGCGCCACCACGGCGGCGGCGTCGGCGTGGTTCCAGATGCCGAAGACGCCGCATTCCTCGTGCAGCTTGTCGTCGTCGGGCAACAGGTCATCGGGCGGCGTTGCGGGAGCCTGGGACATCGGGGCGTCTCCTGTTCCCGTTATGGACGGTCGGTGGGGCGGCCCTTGGCGGGCAATTGCAAGAGATCCGCGGCGCGGGTTTCCAGGCCCAGCGGCAGGGCGGGAAGGTGGGGCCGGTATTGCGGCGGCATCTGCTCGACCAGCCATTTGGCGCCCTGGTAAGCATAGGGCAGGGCGCGTGCCTGCAGCACCGGCTCGGGCCAACGCTCCGGGACGACCAGGAAGCCGGCGGCGATATAGGCGACCACGATCAGGGCGGCGCCGCGCACCAGGCCGAACAGCACGCCGAGCGAACGGTCGATGCCGCCGAGCATCGAGCCGCGCACCACGCCGCCGATCATGCCGGCGACCATCGACAGCAGGATCAGGGCGACCACGAACACGGCGGCGTAGGCGAGCGGGGCGGCGAAATCGGCGTTGGAGGTCCAGTCGCGCATCCTGGGCACCAGCTCCGGGCCGCCCCAGACCGCGATGATGCCGGCGCCCACCCAGGCGCCGATGCCCATGACCTCGCGCACCAACCCGCGCATGAACCCGAGCATCGCGGACGCGGCGATCACGGCGAGGACGATGATGTCGACCCAGTTCAAGATGCGCTGCCCGCCATGTGCGGGAGGATATATCGTCTCTGTGGGGGCCGTTGCCAGCCCGTCAGGACAAAGACTGGCCTGTCCTGCCCGCAAATCTGACCACCAGGTCGCCGAGATGGCCGATTTCCTGCAGGGTGAGGCCATCGGGGGCGAACAGCGGACGGTTGCCGCGGGCAATGCGGCGGGGCAGGCAGGCGCTGAGAAAGCCCAGCTTCTGGGCCTCCTTGAGCCGCGACTCGGCCTGCGCGACCTGGCGCACCTCGCCGGACAGGCCCACTTCGCCGAAAAACACCATGCCCGGATCGGTTGGCTGGTCGGCGGCGGCGGAGACCAGGGCGGCCACGACGGCCAGGTCGGCCGCCGGCTCGCCGATGCGCAGGCCGCCGGCGATGTTGAGGTAGACGTCCGAGGCGTTCAGCCGCAGCCCGCAGCGGGTTTCCAGCACCGCCAGCAGCATGGACAGGCGCCCGGAGTCCCAGCCGATGACCGAACGGCGCGGCGAGCCGCCGGGGTTGGGGGCGAGCAGGCACTGCACCTCCACCAGCATGGGCCGGGTGCCTTCCAGGCCGGCGAACACCGCGCTGCCCGAGACGTTGCCGCGCCGCTCGGCGAGGAACAGGGCCGACGGGTTGGGCACCTCGGCCAGCCCGCTTTCGGTCATCTCGAACACGCCGATCTCGTCGGTGGCGCCGTAGCGGTTCTTCACCCCGCGCAGGATGCGGAACTGGTGGCCGCGGTCGCCTTCGAAATAGAGCACGGCGTCCACCATGTGCTCCAGCACGCGCGGGCCGGCGATGGCGCCGTCCTTGGTTACGTGGCCGACCAGGACAATGGCGAAGCGGCTGGATTTGGCCAGGCGGATGAGCTCGAAGGCCGAGGCGCGCACCTGGCTGACGGTGCCGGGGGCGCTGTCGATGCTGTCGAGCCACATGGTCTGGATGCTGTCGATCACCACCATGGTGGCGTCGCGCGCCGCCTCGAGGCTGGCGGCGATGTCGCGCAGGTTGATGGCGGCGGCGAGCTCCAGGCGGGCCTGGGAGAGGCCGAGCCGCAGCGCGCGCAGGCGGACCTGCTCGATCGCCTCCTCGCCGGAGATGTAGAGCACCCGGTGGCCGCCGGCGGCGAGGCTGGCCGCGGCCTGCAGCAGCAGGGTGGACTTGCCGATCCCGGGGTCGCCGGCGAGCAGCACGGCGGAGGCGGGCACCAGGCCGCCGCCGAGCACGCGGTCGAGTTCGGCGATGCCGACGGGGGTGCGTGGGGGCGGGGCGGTGCTGCCGGCGAGGTCGACGAAGGCGAGCTTGCGGGCGGCGGCGTGCTTGTGCAGGCCGGGGCCGGCGCTGGCGGGGGCTTCCTCGGCGATGGTGTTCCACTCGCCGCAGGTTTCGCAGCGGCCGGCCCATTTGGGGGTGACCGCCCCGCAGGCGGCGCAGACGAAACGGGCGGGGGGCTTGGCCATGCGGCGGTGCCCTAGTGGCTGCCTTTTTCGAACTTCTCAAAAAACGAGCGATCAACAACGTTAATGGTACGCTTCGTTACCCCTAATTCGAGGTCCACCATGAGTTCAATCATCTTATCAAGGTCCACTAGTTCTATTCGCGAAGCGCCTTCTCGAGCGGCTTCACGGATTGCCTCGGCAGAAAAATTTGTTGTAGAGATGAAGATACCTCTATCCGCGCGGCCCTGCATTGCTCCACGAAAATCGCGAATGTAAGATGGGGATATTTGAGTTGCGTACCGCTTGCATTGGAAAACGACACGATCTGTAATGAGGCGATTTACTCTAAGAGTTCCAATGCCATCAATGCCACCATCTCCAGATCGACCTGTAACGCTTACCTCTTCAAAGCCGACGGCTCTTAACGCTAATCTACAAAATCGTTCAAATCCGTCGGCGGGCAGCGCCCGAAGAGTCTGAGTGATCTCGCTCTTAAATCGCGCCTCTTCATCGATTGTACGTTCATCAACAGTTTCACCTTCAGGCGGATCGTCACCTTCTATATCTTTTTCAATTTTAGATGATCCAAATTGATCTCGGACCTTGTGGAAAATAATTAACGCATCAGAGTAGGTAAGTCTTGTGCGGTTGCCAAGGTCGCTCAATGCCCAAATGCCCCTACCAAGCGAGTCGATATGACCAGACTTGGCAAGGTAAAATCGAGCCCAATATATTTGGTTACGGAATCGAGAGCTTCCGTCTTTTATGGTTTCGTTTAACTTATTATCGCTAATTTCTAACTTACTTGCAATCCAGTCAGTCACTTCTCTTGGTCGACCGCTTCCACCAAGGTCACGGAGCGCGTCCAGGACAGGGCCGAATAATCTTACGAATTCAGGTCCAGGTGCCATGTCAATTTTCGTACGCCGGACGACAGTCCCTGACCCTCGCAAGTCGGTCATCGCCGCAGCTCCATCTGGATCGGGCCTTCGCGGCGGCCATGGGTGAACTGGTCGACCACTTCGTTGCCGCTGTCCATCAGCGCCGTCGCCGGGCCTTCCCAGACGATGCGGCCCTTGTTGATCATCGCCGCGCGGTCGCCGATGCGGCGCGCGCTGGCCATGTCGTGGGTGATCGCCACCGCCGTGCTGCCCAGCCGCTTGACGCAATCCACGATGATCCCGTCGATCACCGCGCCCATGATGGGGTCGAGGCCGGTGGTGGGCTCGTCGAAGAACAGGATGTCGGGCCTGGAGGCCATGGCGCGGGCCAGCGCCACCCGCTTCTGCATGCCACCGGACAGTTCCGAGGGCCAAAGCTCGCCCACCGTCGGCGCCAGGCCGACCAGCGCCAGTTCCGCCTCGGCGCGCGCGCGCGCCTCGCGCCGGGGCGTCACGCGCTGCGCGAGCAGGCCGAAGGCGACGTTCTCCCAGACCGGCAGGCTGTCGAACAGCGCGCCGTTCTGGAACAGCATGCCGATGCGCGCGCGCTGCTTCTCGGCCTCCTGGCGGTCCATGCGCAGCACGTCCTCACCGTCGATCTCGATGCTGCCGGCGTCGGCCTGCAACAGCCCGAGCACGCATTTCAGCAACACCGACTTGCCGCTGCCGGAGCCGCCGATCACCACCATGGAGGTGCCCGGCGCCACATCGAGGTCGATGCCGTCGAGCACCACTTTTTCGCCGAACGCCTTGCAAAGGCCGCGGATGCGGATTTTCGGCAGGGTTGGCTGCTCGCTCATCGGGCGAAGAACAGTTCGGTGAGGACGTAGTCGAAGGCGAGGATGAGCACCGAGGCCGAAACCACCGCGTTGGTGGTCGCCGTGCCGACGCCCTGCGCGCCGCCGCGGCTGTTGTAGCCGTGGAAGCACCCCATCAGGGCCACCAGGAAGCCGAACACCGCGGCCTTCACCAGCCCCGACACCACGTCGCCGGACTGCACGAAATTGACCGTGTTGGTGAGGTAGATCTCGGCGTTGAAGCCGAGCTTGACGGTGGCGATGACGAAGCCGCCGAGCACGCCGAGGATGTCGGCCACCACCACCAGCAACGGCAGCGCCAGCACCGCGCCGAGCAGCCGCGGCGTGACCAGGTACTTCATCGGATTGGTGGACAGCGTGGTCAGCGCGTCGATCTGGTCGGTGACGCGCATGGTGCCCAGCTCGGCGGCCATGGCGGCGCCGACGCGCCCGGCCACCATCAGGCCGGCCAGCACCGGGCCGAGCTCGCGGGTGATCGACAGCACGACCAGGTTGGCGACCGCGCTCTCGGCATTGAAGCGCGACAGCCCGGTGGCGGATTGCAGCGCCAGCACCATGCCGGTGAACACCGCGGTCAGCGCCACCACCGGCAGGCTGAAGTAGCCGATGTCGAGGAAGGCGCGCAGGAACAGCTTGCCGTACAACGGCGGCCGGGCCAGGTGCGACATCCCCTCGAGGCCGAACACGGCGATCCGCCCGGTGAGGCGGAATGTTCCGAGCAGCACCCGCCCGATCGTGGCGAGGGCGTCCAGCAGATGTTTCACGTCACATACGTCCGGACCACCCGGGGGCCGAGGCCGGTGAGGATTTCGTACGCGTTGGTGCCGGCCGCCTCCGCCACCTCGTCGGGCGGGCAGCGCGGGCCCATCAGTTCCAGCCAGTCGCCGGGGCCCAGCGCGGGGTGGTCGGTTACATCGCAGGTCGTCAGGTCCATGGAGACACGGCCTACCAGCGGGACCGGTGCGCCGTCAAAATCCGCCGGCCAGGCCGCGGGCAGGCGGCCGGACAGCGCGCGGCGCCAGCCGTCGGCGTAGCCGATGCCGAGGGTGGCGATGCGGCTGGGCCGCGCGGCGCGCCAGGTGGCGTTGTAGCCGACCGTTGCGCCCGCCGGCACGTTGCGCACCTGCAGGATGCGGGCATTGAGGCGGACCGGCACGCGCATGGGGTTGGCATGGCCTGGGGTGGGATTGATGCCGTACAGCGCCGCGCCGGCGCGGGCCAGATCGAAAGCGAACCGCGCATCGAGAAATAGCCCTGACGAATTTGCAAAGCTCCGCGGCGCCTGGGGCAGGGCGGCACAGGCCGCGGCGAAACGGGCGAGTTGCGCGGCGTTGGCCGGGTCGTCCGGCATTTCCGCGGCGACGAGGTGGGTGACCAGGTAGCGCAGCTCAAGCCCGGCGAGCCGGAGAGGGTCGGCCGCGAGGGCGGCAAGCCCGGCGGCATCCAGGCCCAGCCGGTGCATGCCGGTATCGACATGCAGCAGCACCGGCAGCGGACGGCCCTCGCGCCGGGCGAGCGCGGTCCAGCGGTCGATGGCGTCGAGCGAGCCGAGCACGGGAAGGATGTGGTGGGCGAGGTAGTCGGGCTCGGTGCCGGGCAGCGGACCGTTCAGGACGGCCAGCATGCCCTGCGGCAGCAGCGGGCGCAGCGGCAGCGCCTCGGACAGGTGGGCGGTGAAGAAGTGGCGGCATCCCGCCGCATAAAGCTGCCGGGCCACCCGGGCGGCACCGAGGCCATAGGCATCGGCCTTGACCACGGCGGCGACCGCGCCGGGCGCGCCCCGGCGGCAAAGGGCTTGCCAGTTGGCGACAATGGCGGCGAGGTCGACGGAGAGGACGGCGGTTTCGTCAGTCGCCATCGTGATGAAGATCAAGGTCGGCGAATCGGGTGAATTCGGCCTCGAAGTAAAGATCGATCTTGCCAGTGGCGCCGTGGCGGTTCTTCTCGATCAGCAGCTCGGCACGGTTGTGGACCTGTTCCATGTCGCGTTGCCACTTCTCCACGGCGGTGTGGAATTTGTCCTCGTTGTCGAAACCAAGCTGCTTGGGGGCGCGCTGCTGCAGGTAGTATTCGTCGCGGTAGATGAACGCCACCAGATCGGCATCCTGCTCGATCGAGCCGGATTCGCGCAAATCCGACAATTGCGGGCGCTTGTCTTCGCGGCTTTCCACCGCGCGCGAGAGTTGCGACAGCGCCAGCACCGGCACCGCCAGCTCCTTGGCGATCGCCTTCAGCCCCTGGGTGATCATGCTGATTTCCAGCACCCGGTTCTCCGGCCGCGTGCCGGCGGAGGGACGCATGAGCTGGAGGTAGTCGATCACGATCAGCGACAGCCCCTTGGTGCGCGCCAGCCGCCGGCAGCGGGTGCGCAGGGCCGACAGCGTAATGGCCGGGGTATCGTCGATGTGCAGCGGCAGCGATCCGATGTCGCGCGAGACCTGCACGAAACGGTCGAAATCCTTCTGGCCGATATCGCCGCGCCGGATGCGTTCGCCGGAGATGCGGGCCTCTTCCGACAGCAGGCGGGTGGCGAGCTGCTCGGCGCTCATTTCCAGCGAGAAGACGGCGATCGAGCCGCGTGGCACGACGGATGGATCGGCGGCGCGGGCTTCGGCCTGCAGGGTGCGGGCGGCGCCGAAGGCGATCTTGGTGGCGAGCGCGGTCTTGCCCATGCCGGGGCGGCCGGCGAGGATCACCAGGTCGGAGGGGTGAAGGCCGCCGGTTTTCATGTCGAGCTCGCGCAAGCCGGTGGACAACCCCGAGACGCCGCCGGAATGGTGGAAGGCGCGCTCGGCATTCTGGATGGCGTCGACCAGCGCGTGCTCGAAGGTGACGAAACCGCCATCGGCGCGGCCGCGTTCGGCGAGGCCGAACAGTTCCTGTTCGGCGATCTCGATCTGTGCCCGCCCGTCCAGCTCGGTGCCGGCGCCGAACGCGTTGTTGACCACGGTCTCGCCGATGTCGATGAGCTGGCGGCGCACCCAGGCATCGTAGATGGCGCGGCCGTACTCGCCGGCATTGATGATGCCCACCATGGCGCCGAGCAGCTGCGCCAGGTAGGTGGTGCCGCCGACCTCGTCGAGCACGCCGGAATGCTCGAATTCGGCCTTCAGGGTGACCGCATCGGCGAGCTGGCCGGCCTCGATGCGCCGCGCCACGGCGGCGTAGATGCGGCCATGGATGGGGTCGACGAAATGCTCCGGGGCGAGGAACTCGCTGACCCGCTCGTAGGCTTTGTTGTTGGCCAGCAGCGCCCCGAGCAGCGCCTGTTCGGCCTGTTGGTTCGACGGTGGAATGCGCTGCGACAGGCCGAGCAGCGCCGGCGAGGATTCGAGGGTGTTCATGGCATGGCGCCTGGGGTTGACCCACCATAGCGCCGATGCGCCCGACAACCCACCCCGGGCGGGCTGTGGATTGCGTGAATCAGGGGGACAGGCGGCGGCACGACCTGCCGCCGCCTCCCGGTCATGCGGTGGCGCCGGTCATGCGGTGGCGTGCATGCGGGTCGCGGCGCGCTCGGCCTCGATCATGTAGTCGCGGGTCTGCGGCACGGCGTTGCCGTCGCGCACCATCTGGATCTGGAACACCATCTGGTTCTCGCGCCGGAACGCCAGCTCCGAGCCGGCCAGGTAGAATTCGAACATCCGGCAGAACCGCTCGTCGTACAGCGCCGCAATGGTGTCGCGGTTGGCGGCGAAGCGGTGGCGCCAGTGGCGCAAAGTTTCCGCGTAGTGCAGGCGAAGAATTTCGATGTCGGTGGCGATCAGCCTGGCCTTCTCGATGGCCGGAAACACCTCCGAAAGCACCGGGCAGTAGCCGCCGGGGAAGATGTATTTGGCCAGCCACGGATTGGTGCCGCCGGGCGAGTGGCTGCGGCCGATGGCGTGCAGCAGGGCGACGCCGTCCGGGCTCAGGCAGCGCTTCACCACGTCGAAGAAGGCCCGGTAATGCACCACGCCGACATGCTCGAACATGCCGATCGAGACGATGCGGTCGAAGCGCCGGTGCAAGCCGCGATAGTCCAGCAGTTCGAAGCTGACCCGATCGGCCAGGCCCTCGGCGGCGGCGCGCGCCTGCGATTCGGCGTGCTGTTCGCGCGACAGGGTGATGCCGGTGACGCGCGCGCCGAAGTCGCGGGCGAGCGTGAGCGCCAGGCCGCCCCAGCCCGAGCCGATGTCGAGCACCTCGAGGTCGGGCCGGTCCAGCCGCAGCTTGCTGCCGATGTGGCGCTTCTTGGCGAGCTGCGCCTCCTCCAACGTTTCGGTGCCGGTGGGGAAGTAGGCGCAGGAATACTGCCGGTCGCGATCGAGGAACAGCGAGTAGAGGCGGCCGTTGAGATCGTAATGGTGGGCCGCGTTGCGCTGGGCCCGTCCGGCCGGGTTGAACTGGGCTTTGCGCCGCAGCAGCCAGCCCAGGAATTCGTGCAGGCGCAGCAATTCCTGCTGCGAGGTCTCGGCGGCCCGGTTGGTGAGCAGCAGGTCCAGCACGTCGTAGATGCTGCAGTCCACCGGCACGATCGTGCCGTCCATGTAGTCTTCGCCCAGGGAGAGGCCCGGGTTCCAGGCGAGGCGGCGGACCGAACGGTGGTCCTTGAGAGCAATCAGCGCCTCGGGGCCTGGTTCGCCGCTATAGGTCGTCAGTTCCCCGTCCGGCCATCGCACGGTCAGGCGACCGAGGACGATGAACCTGCGGAGTACCTGATCGAGAACCGCGCGCATGGCGTCCTCCGGTAATCCGTGCATTGCTCATGCGACAATGCAGCCGGAACGCCGGTGGACTCAATAGGTGTCGATCACGAAATGGTGTGAGATCGCCCGCCGCCCGGCAAGGACGGCGGGCGGAAGCTCAGGCCGGCTGCGCCGGTGCCGCGGCGGCAGGGTCCTCGCCGGGCAGCTCCAGCAAGTCCTCGTTGCTGGGAGCGGCTGGCTCCTCGGTCTCCTCCATGCCGCTGATGCGCTCGCCACGGGCCTGCCGGGTGGCCTCGTCGGCGCTGCGCGCCACGTTGGCGGTGACCGTCATCACGACTTCGGGATGCAGCACGACGCGGACCTCGGTCAGCCCCAGCGTCTTGATCGGGTGAACGAGCACCACCTGCGAGCGGTTGATGGTGAGCCCGGCGGCGGTGCAGGCCTCGGCGACGTCGCGCGAGCTGACCGAGCCGTACAGGCTGCCGGACTCGCCGGCCTGGCGGATGATGACGACCGAAAGGCCGGCAACCCGCTCGACGACGCGCTCGGCTTCCTCGCGGCGCTTGATGTTCTGCGCCTCCAGCTGGGCGCGTTGCTGCTCGAATTTGGTCAGGTTGTCCTTGCTGGCGCGGATCGCCTTCTTTTGCGGCAACAGGTAGTTGCGGGCGAAGCCGGGCTTCACCTTCACCACTTCGCCCATCTGGCCGAGCTTGTCGACGCGCTGCAGCAGGATGACTTCAACGGATGCCATGACGCGTGCCCCTCAGCTTACCACGTAGGGCAGCAAGGCGAGGAAGCGGGCGCGCTTGATCGCGTTCGCCAGCGCCCGCTGCTTCTTGGCCGAAACCGCGGTGATGCGGCTGGGGACGATCTTGCCGCGCTCGGACAGGAAGCGCGACAGCAGCCGCACGTCCTTGTAGTCGATCGTCGGTGCGTTCGGCCCCGAGAACGGGCAGGACTTGCGCCGCCGGTAGAACGGGCGGCGGGCGCCAACCGCGGCGCGCCGGGCGGCCGGGTTGATTTCGGTGCTGTCGGACATCGGCCGCTACTCCTCGAGTCCGTGGAATTCGTCGCGTTCGCGCGGCAGCGTGTCCTCGCGGGCACGGAACTCCTCGCGGTCGTCGTAGCCGCGCTTGCGGCCGGATTCGAAGCGGCCGGCGGGCTTGGGCCCGCGGAAGCCGCGCTCGCGATCGTCGGACTTGCGCGACAGGATGGCGCTCTGGGCCTCCTCGAACGCCTCCACCCGGATGGTCATGAAGCGCAGCACGTCCTCGTTCAGGCGAAGCTGCCGCTCCATTTCCAGCACCGAGGCGGGGGCCGCGTCGATGCCGAGCAGCATGTAGTGGCCCTTGCGGTTCTTGTTGATCCGGTAGGCCAGGCTGCGCAGGCCCCAGTACTCGCGCTTTTTCACCGACACGCTGGGGCGCGGGCTCTCGGGCTCGCCCTCGGCGGGCGGCGGGGCGGGGGGCAGCCCCTTGTCGGCGTCGAGCTGCGCGCCGATGCCGTCGGCGATGGACTCGACCTGCTGTTGGGTGACGTCGTTCCGTGCAATGAACACGGTTTCGTAAAGCGGCATGGGATCTCCCTCTGGCTTGTCTCTACCCCGGACCGCTCTCCTGAAGGAAAATGGTCCCGTGCCACCATTGGCGCGTGGGCATAGCCGGGGGAGGCCGTCTCCGCCCGGCAGGGAAGGCGGCGGCTTATACACGGGTGCCGGGTGGATGCAAGTGGCTGGGGGAAAATGCAGGTCGGCTGATTGACAGTATCCGTGGGCGAAGCTACGCCGCGCGCCCATCCGCCCTTCATCAATCTCGGGAATCGTTTCGTCATGCCGGTGCACGCATTCATCTTCCCGGGCCAGGGCAGCCAGGCCGTCGGCATGGGCCGCGACCTCGCCGCCGCCTTTGCGTCCGCGCGTGAACTGTTCGAGGAAATCGATGAGGCGCTGCAGCAGCGGCTGTCGCGGCTGATGTTCGAGGGACCGTCCGAACTGCTCACCCTGACCGAGAACACCCAGCCCGCGCTGATGGCGCATTCGCTGGCGGTGCTGCGGGTGCTGGAGCGGGAAGGCGGGCTGGTGCTGGCCGACCGTGCCGCGGTGGTGGCCGGCCACTCGCTCGGCGAATACAGCGCGCTGGTCGCCGCCGGCGCGTTCACGCCGGTGCAGGCCGCCCGGCTGCTGCGGCTGCGCGGCCAGGCCATGCAGAAGGCCGTGCCGGCAGGGGTGGGCGCCATGGCGGCGTTGATCGGCGCGGACATGGAACAGGCCATCGCGATCTGCGCCGAGGCTGCCGAGGGGCCGGAAGGCCGCGAGGTGGTCGAGCCGGCCAACGACAACGGCGGCGGGCAGGTGGTCATTTCCGGCCATAAGGCGGCGGTCGAACGCGCCATCGACGTGGCGAAGACGAAAGGGGTGCGGCGGGCGATGCTGCTCGCGGTGTCCGCGCCGTTCCATTGCGCGCTGATGGCCCCGGCGGCCGATGCCATGGCAGAGGCGCTTGAAAACGCGCCGCCGGCCGCGCCGCTGGTGCCGGTGGTGACCAACGTTTCGGCCGCCAAGGCTACCGATCCGGCCGAGATCGTGCAGTTGCTGGTGCGCCAGGTGACCGCCACGGTACGCTGGCGCGAGGACGTGGAGACCATGCTGGGGCTGGGCGTGGACAGCTTCGTCGAACTCGGCGCCGGCAAGGTGCTGTCCGGGCTGGTGAAGCGCATCGCCCCGGACGCCACGGCAACCCCGGTGGGCACGCCCGCCGATATCGAGCAGTTCCTGAAAACCCTGTAGGGGAGCGTCGACATGTTCCGGCTGGACGGCAAGACGGCCCTGGTGACCGGCGCCTCCGGTGCCATCGGCGGGGCGATCGTGCGTGCGCTGCATGGCCTGGGCGCGGTCACCGTGCTTTCCGACATGCGGCGCGAGGGCATGGAGGCGCTGGCCACGGAGCTGGGCGAGCGCACGCACATATGCATGGCCGACCTGCGCGACCCGGCGGCGCCCGACGCGCTGGTGGCCGCCGCCGAGGCGGCCGCGGGGCCGCTGTCCATCCTGATCAACAACGCCGGCCTGACGCGCGACATGCTGGCGTTGCGGATGAAGGACGAGGACTGGCAACTGGTGATGGACGTCGACCTGACCGCCCCGTTCCGGCTGTCCAGGGCGGTGCTGAAGACCATGCTGCGCCAGCGCGCGGGGCGGATCGTGTCGATTGCCTCGGTGGTCGGGGCGATCGGCAATGCGGGGCAGGCGAACTACGCCGCCGCCAAGGCGGGCCTGGCCGGCATGAGCAAGGCGCTGGCGCGGGAAGTGGCCTCGCGCGGCATTACGGTGAACCTGGTGGCGCCCGGCTTCGTGGCGACGCCGATGACGGAGACGCTGACGGAGCCGCAGAAGGCCAAGCTGTCCGAGGCGATCCCGCTGGGCCGCCTGGGCCAGCCGGCCGACGTGGCGGCGGCGGTTGCCTACCTGGTCAGCGATGAGGCGGCGTGGGTGACCGGAGCCACGTTGCACGTCAATGGCGGCATGGCCATGCTCTGATTTGCCGGCCCGGCGATGCAGCCGGGTTGGCGCTTATGACAAAACCGTGCTAAGCGGCGCGCGCCCTCGTCCGGGGTGGCTGCGCGGCGCCGTTTGGGTCTGCCCCGTCGGCCCGCCGGTCCAGCGAACGGGCCAGGATGGCGGGCGGATTGGACGACAGGCGCGTAGACCAGGAACCGGCAGGCAGGAGTCGAAATTCTGATGAGCGAGATCGCCGACAAGGTGAAGAAGATCGTGGTGGAGCACCTCGGTGTCGAGGAAGGCAAGGTGACCCCTGAGGCGTCGTTCATCGACGACCTGGGCGCCGACAGCCTCGACACCGTCGAACTGGTGATGGCCTTCGAAGAGGCGTTCGGGGTGGAGATTCCCGAGGACGCGGCGGAGAAGATCAGCACCGTCAAGGATGCGATCGAATATATCGAGAAGCAGAAGGCCGCCTGAACCGGCACTACGCGGACAACAACGGGCAAGGATGGCAGCGATGCGGCGCGTGGTGGTGACGGGCATGGGTATCGCTTGCCCGCTCGGACTGGGCGTGGCGAACGTCTGGAAGCGCCTGCTCGAGGGTGAATCGGGCATCCGGGCGATCGAGTCATTCAGCGTGACTGAGCTGACGGCGAAGATCGCCGGCCAGATTCCGTTGGGGCCGAAGGCCGAAGGCAGGCTTGATATCGGCGAATGGATACCGGTGAAGGACCATCGCAAGATGGACCGCTTTATCCAGTATGCGCTCGTCGCCGCCAGCGAGGCGGTGGAGGATTCCGGCTGGAAGCCGGAAGACGAAGCCGACCGCTGCGCCACCGGCGTGATGGTGGGCAGCGGCATCGGCGGCCTGGAGACGATCTACGAGGCTTCCATCCTGGTGCATGACGGCAAGGCGCGACGGCTGTCGCCGTTCTTCATTCCGTCTGCCCTGATCAACCTCGCGTCCGGCCACATTTCCATCAAGTATGGGTTCAAGGGGCCGAACCATGCCGTGGTCACGGCCTGCGCCACCGGCGTGCACGCGCTCGGCGACGCTTCGCGGCTGATCGTGCTGGGCGACGCCGATGTGATGGTGGCGGGCGGGACCGAGGCGGCCGTCAACCCGCTCGGGATCGCCGGGTTCTGCGCTTCGCGGGCGCTGTCCACCGGTTTCAACGCGACCCCGGCCAAGGCCTCGCGGCCCTGGGACCGCGACCGTGACGGCTTCGTTATGGGCGAAGGCTCAGGGGTGGTGGTGCTGGAGGAGTATGAGCACGCCAGGAAGCGCGGCGCCAAGATTTACGCCGAAGTCTGCGGCTATGGGATGTCCGGCGACGCGTTCCACATCACCGCGCCGGCGGACGGCCACGAGGGCGCGTTTCGCGCCATGACGGCGGCCCTGCGCAACGGGCGGATCGAGCCCGGGCAGATCCAGTACGTGAACGCGCACGGCACCTCCACGCCGCTCGGGGACGACCTGGAGCTCGCGGCGGTGGAGCGGCTGTTCGGCGATGCGGCGAAGGGGCTCGCGATGTCGTCGACCAAGTCCTCGATCGGCCACCTGCTGGGCGCGGCCGGGGCGGTCGAGGCAATCTTCTCGGTGCTCGCGGTGCGCGACAATGTGGCGCCGCCGACCTTGAACCTGGACAATCCGAGCCGCGAGAGCCCGATCGACCGGGTGGCGCATACCACCCAGGAACGGCACATCGAGGTGGCGCTGTCGAACAGTTTCGGGTTCGGCGGCACCAACGCCTCCATCCTGTTCCGCAAGGCGAGCTGATCCGGCGCTCAGCGCCCATGCGGCGCCGCACGCTCGCGATCCTGGCCGGGGTGCTGCTGACGGTTGTCGGGGCCGGAGCGTGGGGCTGGCATGGCGTGCTGGCGCGCTACGAGCAAGCGGGGCCGCTGACAGAGACGCGGGCGGTACAGGTGCCGCGTGGCACGCCGCAGCAGGTCGCCGAGGCGCTGGTCGCGGCCGCGGTCATCGACAGCGTCACCGCGTTCCGCCTCGCCGTCATGGCGAGTCGCGGCGCCGGCACGCTGCATGCGGCCGAACTGGCTTTTCCCGCCCACGCCTCGTTGCGCACCGTGTTGTCGGTGCTGCGCAACGGACGTCCGGTGCAGCACCGGATTACCATTCCGGAAGGGTTGACCGCCGCCCAGGTGGCGCAGTTGGTGGACCGGACGGCGGCGCTGGCCGGCCCGACACCGGTGCCGGCGGAAGGGGCGGTGCTGCCGGAAACCTATGAATTCGAGCGCGGCACCACCCGCGACGCGCTGGTGGAGCGGGCCACGGCGGCGATGACGCGCCTGCTGGCGCAGACCTGGGAACATCGCGAGGACGGCCTGCCGCTGGCCAGCCCGCAGGAGCTGCTCACGCTGGCGAGCATCGTCGAGCGCGAAACCGCCCGGCCGGAGGAGCGGCCGCTGGTGGCGGCGGTGTTCTTCAACCGGTTGCGCCGGGGGATGAAGCTGCAATCGGACCCGACGGTGATCTACGCCGTCTCCGGTGGGGCGGGGGTGCTGGACCGGCCGCTGACCCGGGTCGACCTGGAGTGGCCGACTCCGTACAATACCTATGGGATGGCTGGGCTGCCGCCCGGGCCGATCGCCAGCCCGGGGGTCGCCTCGTTGCGGGCGGTGGCGCATCCGGCGCACACCGAAAACCTGTATTTCGTGGCCGACGGCAACGGTGGGCACGTCTTTTCGCGCACGCTGGAGGAACACAACCGCAACGTGAGCCGCTGGCGCGCCCAAGGGGACCCGCCGGTCCGCTGAGGCTGCAGCCTGGCTTTACAACCCGGCGAACAGCTGCGTGCTGAGGTAGCGCTCGGCGAAGCTGGGGGCGATGGCGACGATCAGCTTGCCGGCATTCGCCGCCTGCCGCGCCAGGGCAAGCGTCGCGTGCAGCGCCGCGCCGGAGGAAATGCCGATCGGCAGCCCCTCCGTGCGCGCCGACCGCCGGGCGGCGGCGATGGCTTCGCGCTCGGAGACCCGCACGAACTCGTCCACAAGGTCCAGCTCGAGCACCGCCGGGCAAAACCCCGGCCCGATGCCCTGTAAACCGTGCGGGCCCGGTTCGTCGCCCGACAGCACCGCGCTCTCGGTCGGCTCGACCAGCACGATGCGCAGCCCGGGGCGGCGCGGCTTCAGCGCCCGGGCAATGCCGGTCAGCGTGCCGCCGGTGCCGGCGCCCGC
>CAIMEK010000427.1 GCA_903839965.1 uncultured Acetobacteraceae bacterium
CCGCACCATACCGCGTTTCGATTGCTTGGTGATGAGGAAGACCTTGCGGCAGGAGGTGGCGATTTCGGGGGCGCCGCCGCCGCCGGGCAGGCGCACCTTGGGCTTGTCGTACGGCCCGATGACGGTGGTGTTGATGTTGCCATATACATCGATCTGCGCGGCCGCGAGGTAGCCCACCGAAATGCGGCCGCCCTGCAGCCAGTAGCGGAACATCTCCGGCACCGAGACGGTGCAGGCCGCCGTGTCCGTGAGCACGCCGTCCGCGATGGACAGCGGCAGCACGTCGGGCATCGTGCCGATGGTGCCGCTCTCGTAGATCAGCGTGATGCCCGGCGCGTGGGTGAGACGCGCCAGGTTGCCCGCCGCCGACGGTTCGCCGATGCCGGCGAAACACACGTCGTCGTTCGACAGGGCGCGGGCGCCGGCAACGGTCATCATTTCGGCGGGGGTGAAGGCAAGCGAGGTCATCAGCGCCTCCTCCCGGCACGGGCAGCGAACACGTCGGGGCCGACGTCGAGCACGTTCTCGCCCATCCAGGCGGCAAATCTGTCGCGGTCCGCCGAAATTTCGTCCCACTCCTGGTAGGCGGCGTTGTCGCGCTTGTAGTAGCCACGCGCATAGGACGGATGCGCGCCGCCGGGCACGGCGACGATGGCGGTCACCGTCCAGTGCGGCAGGATGCAGAGATTGGTGTGCAGGTCGGCGAAATCGTCGACGATCTCCTCCACGGTGACGATTGAGCGCTTGGCCGCCAGCACCGCTTCCTTCTGCACGCCGATGATGCCCTCGACCAGCACGTCGCCGCGCCGGTTCGCCTTCTGCGCATGGATGATCGCCACGTCGGGCTTGATCGCGGGAACGGCGGCGAGTTGCTCGCCGGTGAAGGGGCAGGTGACGGAACGGATGTTGGGGTTGACCGCCTTCAGCCCGGCGCCGTTGTAGCCGCGGAAGATCGCGCAGGGCAGCCCGGCGGCACCGGCCTCGTAGGCGTTGGCGAGCGCGGCATGCGAGTGCTCATCCAGTTCCAGTGGGTGCGGCCAGTGGTTCTCGACCGCATCGCGCAGGCGGCGCAGCAGCCCGACGCCGGGATTGCCGGCGTAGGAGAACACCAGCTTCTTCGCCAGCCCCATGCCGATCATCTGGTCGTAGAGGATGTCGGGCACCATGCGGACCAGGGTGAGGGCGCGCTTGCCCTGGCGGATGACCTCATGGCCGGCGGCGAACGGAATGAGATGCGAGAACCCTTCGAGCGCCACGATGTCGCCATCGTGGACGATGTCGCGCACGGCGCTGGCGAGTGTGGGGAACTTTGGCATGGGTTGGCCTGTGCTCCGGATTCCGCGTTTTCTGTCGTGTCAGCTTAGTGTTACGGCCGGCCAGTGGGAAGCCGGGCGCGCAGGATCGTCCCGGATTCCGATTCGGTGATGTAGGCCGAGCCGCCGTCCGGGCTGACCGCCAGGTTGGTCGTGCGGATGCCGGCGCAGGAGCGCAAGCGGGCGAGCGGTTCGCCGAGGCGGTCGAACTGCCAGACCGTCGCCAGGCCGGAATGCGCCACATACAGGTTGCCGGCCGCGTCCACTGCCAGCCCGTCCGGCCCGGCCAGGCCGCCGGAAAGCTGGATGAACACGCCGCAGCGGTGCTCGCCCACCACGTCCGGCCGCAGCGCCAGCCGCAGCACCTGCAGGGTGCGGGTGACGGCGATGTAGAGCGCATCCTGCTCCACGCTGAGCGCGAGACCGTTCGGATAGGCCAGCCCGTCCAGCAGCAGATCGACCTCGCCGTTGGTGCGGATGCGAAACACCCGGCCGTTCGGGCGGCGCAGGTCGCTGGTGCCGGGGTCGGTGAAGTAGAGGTCGCCATTGGCGGCGAAGGTCAGGTCGTTCGGCCCCAACAGCTTGCGCCCGTCGTACTCCGCCAGCACAACCCGCGCCTCGCGGGTGCGCGGGTCGAAACTCAGGATGCCGTTGACCGCGTCGGCCACCACGATGCGTCCGTCCGCCGCGATCTTCAGGCCGTTGGGGCGGCCGCCATACTGGTGGAACAGGCTCCATTCGCCGGCGGGCGAGACGCGAAAGAGGCGGCCATGCGCGAGGTCGACGCACCAGAAGGTTCCCTCGGCATCGAAGGCCGGTCCTTCCAGGAAGGAATGCAATCCGGGGCCGCCGCGCGCGCGGCTCCATTCGGTCTGGACATGCACCAGACGCAGCGCATCGGGCAGCCGCGCGAAGATTTCCGTGGCAACGATCGGCAGGCCGACGAACATGGTTTTGCTCTCCAGCGGCGAGCGTCGCCGCGCCCAATGGATCGAACCCGGCCCGCCCAACCGGGCGATTGACGCGGTTGATATATCAACATAATATTTTCCGGGATTCAATGCGGCGATACGGCGGCAATCCGCGCGCTCCGCGGGCAACGCAGGCCGGTCTGGGAGGGGTGGCGATGCCAACGGAACAGCACGAGCCGGTGGGCTCCTTTGGCGACCTGACGCCCCTGTTGGCGCCGCGTTCGGTTGCGGTGATCGGCGCGTCCGACCGTCCCGGCAACCTGGGCGGTCTGGCCATGCATTTTCTTGGCAAGTTCGGCTTCAAGGGGCAGGTCTGGCCGATCAACCCGGGGCGGCCGACGGTGGGCGACCGGCCCTGTTTTCCCGACCTTGCCTCGCTTCCCGCGATCCCGGATCTGGCCATCGTGGCGGTGCCGGCCGACGCCGTGCTCGGCGTGGTGCAGGACTGCATCGCCGCCCATGTGCCGGCCGCCATCGTGTGGGCCGGCGGGTTCGCCGAGGTCGGCGGCGAGGGGCGGGAGAAGCAGCGGGCGCTCGAAGAGGTCGTGCGCGGCAGCACGCTCAAGCTGTGCGGGCCGAACTGCATCGGCGTCATCAACACCTCGATCGGCATGACCGCGTCGTTCAGCTCGCTGATGACCGAGCTGGACAGCTTCACGCCCGGCTCGGTTTCCATGGTCAGCCAGAGCGGCGGCACCGGCGTCACCGCGCATGGGCGGGCGCAGCAACTCGGGCTCGGGTTCCGCGTCGGCATCAGTTGTGGCAACGAGGCCACGCTCGGCATTCCCGACTTCATCCGCGCCCTGGTGCATGACGACGGCACGCGGGTTATCGCGGTGTACACCGAGGGGCTGTCCGACCCGCCCGGCTTCCTCGACGCCTTGGCCGAAGCCAAGCGGCGCCGCAAGCCGGTGGTGGTGCTCAAGGGCGGCGCCACCGAGATCAGCAGCCGTGCCGCGCTTGCGCATACCGGGCGGCTGGCCGGCATGGACCGCACCTACGATGCGATCTTCCGGGAATTCGCGGCGATCCGCGTGTACTCCATGGAAGAGATGCTGGATGTCTGCCTGCAGCTTGCCGCGCTGGCGGAAGGCCAACTGCCGGCGGGCAACAACATGCTGGTGAGCACGTTCGGCGGCGGCAGCGGCGTGCTCGGAACCGACCAGTGCCTGCGCGAGGGGCTGGCCGTGCCGCCGCTCGATGCCGAAACACGTGCGCGCCTGCTGCCGATCATGACGCCGCTCGGTTCGTCGGCGAATCCGGTTGACCTGACCCCAGGCTCGGTGACCAACCCCAAGCACCGCGCCAACCTGTCCGCCGTGCTGCGCACCCTCATCGACGCCCCGGCGGTGGATGCGATGCTGTTCTTCGGGGCCGGCTTCAGCGAACTGGCGCCGGACGTGGCCGCCATGTTCAACGACCTGCGCCACTACAGCAAGAAGCCGGTCTACCTGAGCTGGCTGTCGCCGCCGCCGGGCATTCGGGAAGGGCTGGCTGCTCAGGGCGTCATCGCCTTCGATGAGCATTGCCGCGCGGTGCGCGCCGCCGGCAACATTGCCCGTTATGTCGAGAACCTGCAGCACCGCATCGTGCAGCGGCCGGAACTGCGGCGCGATTTTCCGTGGCAGGATTTCGTCGCGGCTGGCACGCAGGTGGTGTCGGAGAATGTGGTGGCGGCGATTCTGGAGGCGGCCGGGCTGCCGGTCGCGCGCGGTCGCATCGCCACTTCCGAGGCGGCGGCCGTCAGCGCCGCCCTGGAGGTCGGCTTCCCGGTCGCGATCAAGGCGATCTCGCCCAGCATCACGCATCGCGCCGCCAGCGGGCTGGTTGCGCTGAACATCGACACGCAGCAAGTCGTGGCGCGCACCGATCGGGCGTTCCGTGCCCGCGCCGCTGAACTTGGCGCCACGCTCGACGGACTCTGGGTGCAGCACATGGCCGGCGCTGGCCGCGAGCTGCTGGTGACGGCGCTGCGCGACCGCGAATTCGGTGTGCTGGTGGGCTGCGGCATGGGCGGCGCGGAAACCGAGATCATCGACGACGCCGTGTTCACCCGCGCGCCGATCGATGCGGGTGGCGCGCTCGACCTGCTCGGCCGGTTGCGCACGCTGCGCCGGCTGCCGAAGTTGATCGCTCCCGACCGGCTCGCCCAGGCGGCCGAGTTCATTGCCGGCTTTTCGGCGCTGGTTGCCGGCGCGCCCTGGGAGAGCTTCACGCTGGAGATCAACCCGCTGAAACTGGCGGCCGACGGCGCCATGGCGGTCGATGGGCTGCTGGTGCTGAAATGAGGCTGGCGTCGTACTAATACCTGTTGACTGGTCAACCGAAGGCTGCTGTTGTCAGGCCCACACTGCGAAACCAACGGCCTGTTGAGGCCTGACAAACAAAGTTGCACGACTTGCGGGAGAACGTTCGGGCCGGCGAAGCAACGTCTGGTCCGTGCTGCAAACACATGGCGCTGGCGGATCATCACGGCCGACCCATAAGCAATCAATGCCGGTGCGCCGGCCTTCCGTTTCCAGGCGGAAGCTGAGAGGGCAACATGGAGCTGCTCGCGCAGCTGCTCGCCAATGGCCTCGTCAACGGCAGCGAATACGCGCTGCTCGGGCTTGGCTTCAGCCTGATCTTCGCCACCACCCGCATTTTCCATTTCGCCTACGGTCCAATTCTGGCGCTGAGCGCCTATGTCGGCTGGTTCGGCGCCAGCGTGCTGGGCCTGCCGGAACTCACGGCGGCGCTGTGCGGCGCGGCGGGCGGCGCCGTCGCCGGGGCGCTCTGCTATATCGGCGCCTACCGCTACTTCGAGATCAAGGGCATCCCCTCGCACGGGGTGCTGATACTTTCGCTGGGCATGTCGATCGTGCTGCAGGCCGCGCTGACGATCGGGTTCGGCACCGCCGTGCTGGTGGTGCCCGATTTTCAGACCAACGTGTACCTGTTCGGTCCCGTGGTGATCACCGAGGTGCAGGTCTGCCTGGTGGTGGCACTCGTCGTTGTGGTCGCGCTGCTGACGCTGTTCCTGCGCACCACCCGGCATGGGCTGGCGGTGCTGGCGATGACGGACAATCGCGACATGGCGCAGCTCGTCGGCATCGACAGTGTACGCACCTCGGCCATGGTTTTCGCCATCGGCTCGGCGATCGCCGGAATCGCGGCGGCGATGCTGATGCTGGAGCAGGGCGTGACGGCGATCATGGGCGGGCGGCTGATCTTCATCGCCTTCGTGGTTTCCGTGGTGGGCGGGATCGGCTCCATCCCGGGTTCGATTGTCGGCGGTTACCTGCTCGGCTTCGTCGAGAGCGTGGGGCTGTGGGAAATCCCCACCCAATGGCAGAACTCGATCGCGTTCATCATGCTGTTCGTCATCATGCTGATACGACCGACCGGCCTCGGGCGCCGGCCGCGGACGTCGTAGCGCGCCATGGACATCGCCCTGCATTTCGGTGTGATGCTCTGCATCTATACCATCCTGGCGACCTCCTTCAATCTGCTGCTGGGCTTTTCCGGCCTGTTCGCCTTCAGCCATGCCGGCTTCTACGCGCTCGGCGCCTACGCGACGGCAATCCTGGCGCCGACCCTCGGCTTTCCGCTGACGCTGGTGGTCGCCTTCACCGTGGCCGGTCTGGTCGGCGCATCGCTGTCCATCCCGGCGCTGCGAATATCCGGCATCTACCTCATCATTGCCTCGCTCGCCTTCCAGTCGATCGTGCTGGAAGTGATCATCAATTGGACCGAACTCACGGGCGGGCCGACCGGGCTGGCCGGCATACCGCCGGTTCGCCTGTTCGGCGTGGCGCTGTCCGGCGATCGCGCCTTCCTGCCGTTCGCGGCGGTGACGGCGCTGGTGTGCTTCTTCATCACCTGGCGGGTCGCCAACTCGCCGTTCGGCCGCGCGCTGAAGGCGATGCGCGAGAACGAGTCGGCGGCAATCTCCATCGGCAAGAACGTGCTGGCCATGAAGGTCGCCACGTTCGGCGGCACCGCGGCACTGGCCGGGGTCGCGGGATGGTTGTTCGCCTATTACTACACCTTTGTTGGACCGGGTAGCTTCACGCTCGACGAAACAGTGCTGATCCTGTCGATGGTGATGGTCGGCGGCAGCGGCAACCTGCTCGGCACGATGGTCGGCGTCGTGCTGCTGCTGGTGATCCCGCAGGCGCTGTTCTTCGTCGACTTGCCCTCGCAGGTGGCCGACCAGATCCGCCTGCTGATCTATGGCCTCGTGCTCATCGGCTTCCTGCTGTTCCGGCCGGAAGGAATGATCCCGGAGCGCTTGCATCGGCCTCGCCGCATCGATGCGAGCCTGGTGCCGGCGGGCAGCCCGTTGAAGGTGCTGGAGCACGCCGTGCCGGGCGCGCCTACGCTGGTGGGCAGCGGAATGCAGAAGCGCTTCGGCGGCATCACCGCCATCGCATCGCTCGACATTACGCTGGAAACCGGCCGCATCATCGGGCTGATCGGGCCGAACGGCGCCGGCAAGACCACGGCCTTCAACCTGCTGACCGGATTCCTCAGGCCCGACGAAGGGGAGATCACCTATCGCGGCCGCAGCCTGAAGGGGTTGAAGGCGCACGAGATCGTCCGTGCCGGCGTTGGCCGATCGTTCCAGGACCTGCGGCTGTTCCCGCACATGACCGTGCTCGACAATGTGCTCGTCGCCGTGCCGCGGCAGGCCGGCGACGATCTCGCGGCACTGTTCCTGCGTCCCGGGCTGGTGCGCCAGCAGGAACAGGACAATACGGCGCGGGCGCTGTCGATTCTGGAATTCGTCGGCCTGCGCCCGCGCGCGGCGGATATGGCGGAAGACCTCTCCTACGCCGAGGACAAGCTGCTGGTGATCGCCAGGCTGGTCGCCACGGATGCCGAGGTGCTGCTGTTCGACGAGCCGCTGTCGGGCCTCGACCCCGCCGGGCTCGACCATATCGCCGGCATCATCAAGCGCCTTGCCGCTTCGGGCAAGACGATCGGCATCATCGAGCACAACCTCGAGGCGATCCGCACGCTGTGCGACGAGATCGTGTTTCTCGACGACGGCCACGACATGGCGCGCGGAACGCCGGCCGCCTTGATGCAGGATCCGGACCTCGTGGAGCGCTACTTCCGATGATGATGCTCTCCGCAACCTCGCTGTCGGCGGGCTACGGCAAGAAAACCGTGATCCGCGGCATCGACGTCGCCGTTGCCCAGGGCGAGATCGTCGGCGTGCTCGGCCATAACGGCGCCGGCAAGACCACCCTGGCGCGCGCCATCTGCGGCATCATCACGCCGCGCAGCGGCCGTGTGATGCTGCAGGACACCGACATCACCGGGCGCAAGCCGTCTAGCAATGTGGCGCAGGGACTGGTGATCGTGCCGCAGGGCCACGGCATCTTCACGACGCTGACGGTGCAGAAGAACCTTGAGCTCGGCGGCCTCGTGGTGAAGGATCGCTCGGTGCTGCCGGAGCGCATCGAGGGTGTGTTCAAGCTGTTCCCGATCCTGCGCGAGCGCCAGCACCAGATCGGCGGCACCATGTCCGGTGGCGAGCAGCAGATGCTCGCAATCGGCATGGCGCTGATGACGCAGCCGCGCGTGCTGGTGCTGGACGAGCCGTCGCTCGGCCTCGCGCCGGTGCTGGTGGAGCGCGTGATGGAAAGCGTGCGCACGATCAACGCGACCTACGGCACGTCGATCCTGATGATCGAGCAGAACTTGCGCCACTGCCTGGCCACCGCCAGCCGGGCCATCGTGATCAATCGCGGGGAGAAGGTGTTCGACGGGCCGACAACCGAACTCGCGGACAAGACCAAGCTGCTGACTCTGTTCTGACGATGAAAGGAACGGCCGTGCCCCGCTATGAATCGC
>CAIMEK010000428.1 GCA_903839965.1 uncultured Acetobacteraceae bacterium
CCGCCGCCCAGGTCGAACTGCACGCTGATGCCGTCCAGGGCGATCAGTTCCGCTGGCGCGCTCATGCCTGTGCCTTGAAGCAGGCCACCTGGTGGCCGGGAGCCAGTTCCGCCGCCGCGGGCTCGGCCTCGCGGCAACGCGCATCGCCAAGCGGGCAGCGGTCGGCGAAGCGGCAGCCGCTGGCCTCGTCCATGTCCGGCACGCCGCCCGGAATGACCGGCAGCCGCGCCACCCGATGCCCCGGGTCGGGCAGCGTCGCGATCAACCCCCGCGTGTAGGGATGCAGGGGCTGCGCGAACAGCGCCTCGGACGGCGCGCGCTCGACGATGCGGCCGGCATACATGACGATGATCTCGTGGGCGATCCCGCTGACCACGGCGAGGTTGTGGCTGATGAACTGGATCGCCATGCCGATGCGGTCCTGCAGGTCCACCATGAGGTCGAGGATTTGCGCCTGGATGGTCACGTCGAGCGCGGTGGTGGGCTCGTCGGCGATCAGCAGCTTGGGCTCGCAGGCCAGCGCCATGGCGATCATGGCGCGCTGGCGCATGCCGCCGGAAAGCTGGTGCGGATAGGCCACCGCGCGTTCCTTCGGCGAGTTGATGCCGACCGCCTCCAGCAGGCCCACCGCATCGCGCTCGCCCTCGCGCCAGCCGACGCCGTTGCGATGCAGCACCAGGGCCTCGGCGATCTGCCGGCCCACCGTCATCACCGGGTTGAGCGCCGTCATGGGTTCCTGGAACACCATGGCGACGGCGGCGCCGCGCAGTTCCTGCCAGGCCTGCGGCGGTTGGCCGATAAGTTCACGATCGGCAAAGCGGATGCTGCCGTCGACGCGGCCGGGCGGCGGCACCAGGCCCATCAGGGCGAGCGCGGTGATGCTCTTGCCGCAGCCGCTCTCGCCCACCACGCCGAGCGTGCGCCCGGCGGCCAGCGTGTAGGAAATGCCAGCCACCACGCTGCGCATTCCGCCGGTGCGCGGAAACGCCACGCGCAGTCCGGAAACCTCCAACAGCGTTCGCGTCACGGTGGTGCTTCCTTCGGTGGCTACAAGGCAGGGGCCGCCACTGCACCCTGCCATGGCGGCCCCTTTGGCAGTTCGACGTCAGCGAACTACTTAGTATGCCAGTTCTCCGACCAGAGAGCAGAAAAGTCGCCGTGGCCGGTCGGGGTATAGCCGGCCAGCCACTTCGGCACGATATGCGGCTCGGCGCGGAAGAACAGTGGCAGCACCGGCAGTTGGTCGGCGTAGATCTTCTGCATCTCCGCCCACATCACTTTCGCCTTCGCCGCGTCCAGCTCGGTTTCCGCCTGGTCGATCAGTGTGTCCATCCGCTTGTTGTTGAACGCGATGTAGTTGGCGCCGGCCCAGTTGTTCTCCGCCGTCGGGGTCTGGCCGGAATACAGCGTCCGCCGCGGCCCTTCGGTCACCGCGCTCGACCAGCCGTACATGATCAGCCCGGTGAACGCCCGCTTCTTGATGGTTTCGCCGAACAGCGTGCGCGGCGGCTCGTTCTTGATGGTGATCTCGACGCAGGACGCCTTCCACTGGTTCTGCAGCACCTGCTCGACCAATTCGCGCAACTGGTTGCCCGCCGTGGTGGACAGCTCCAGCGACAGCCGCTCGCCCTTGGCGTTGCGGCAGATGCCGTCCGACCCGGGCTTCCAGCCGGCCTCGGCCAGCAGCGCCTTGGCGCGCGCGGGATCGTACGGGTACTTCGCCACGTCGGCCGAATACATCGGGTTCAGCGGGTTCACCCAGGTGTCGGCGACCGGCTGCTTGCCTTCGAACAGCTTGTTCACCAGCGTCTTGCGGTCGATCCCGTACAGCAGGGCACGCCGCGTGCGCAGGTCGGCCAGGATCGGGTTGTTGATCTGCAGGTCGATGTGCTCGTAGGTCAGCGCCGGCTTGAAGATGTAGGTGAACTTGTCAGGCGACTTCTTCTGCAGCGCGATCGCCTGGTCGATGGTCAGGCCCACGCCCTCGCCGTTCACCATGTCGATGTCGCCCGACTCCAGGTTGGCGAGCAGCGCCGGGGTCTTGTCGATCAGCCGCAGCACGATGTGCTTGAAGCCCGGCTTGGTGCCGGTCCACTGCGGGTTGGGCTCGAACACCACCTGGTTGCCGGACTGGTACTGCGTCATCCGGTACGGGCCGTTCCACAGCCCCGGCGTGGTCGGGGCGCGGTTGAAGGTGGTCTGCTTGATGTAGTCGGCCGCGTTGGCCGCCTTCTCCAGCACCGGCGCCTCGATATGCGCGGGCAGCAGAATGTTCCACTGGTTGTACGACACCGTGACGCTGCGCAGGTGCATGACCGCGGTGTTGGCGTCGATGATGTCCAGCGAAGCGGCGCGGTCCCACGGATCGTTGTTGGACCAGCCCGAGGCCGGGTCGCGGCCGACCTTCCAGGTGAACTCCAGGTCCTTGGTGGTCACCGGCACGCCGTCGCCCCATTTCATCCCGGGCTTCAGCTTGATGGTGACTGCCATGCCGCGGCCGTCGCTGCGGTCCTCGAACTTGGCCAGCCCGTTGGCGATGGTCGGCAGCTCGGCGCACAGGATGCAGGAATTCTTCCAGTCCGCGTTGAAGGCGGTGACCGGGCGGATGCCGAAGTCGAGCACATAGCTCTTGATTACTTCGGCGTCGATCGACGGGTGCAGGCTGGAGGGGAACTGGGCGACGCCGATGACGAGGTCGTCCTTGGCCTGCGCCGGCCCGGTGAGGGGCAAAGCAGCCAAACCAATGACAGCGATGGCGGAACGAAGCTTCATGTCCCTGGTCCCTTGCTTGCGATCAAAATGCTTGGCGATCAAACGGGACAAGCGGGTGCAAGTCAACGGACCTGCGTCGATATCGCCGCCGCGCGCGCGGCCGGCGGCCTCAGGCCGCCAGCTGCGCCCGGTGGTCCTTGATGTCGCGGAACACCAGCCCCGGGTGCAGCTCGACCGTGCGCCGCATCATGAAGGCGGAGGTCGCCAGCAACACCGGGTCGCCGTCGACATCGTCGGCCATGGCGTTGCGCTGGTCGGCGGCGAACTTCTCCACCGCCTCGCGCTCGCCGGACACCCACCGCGCGAGCTGGAAAGGCGACGGATCGAAGCCGATCTGCACCCCGTACTCCGAGGCCAGGCGGGCCTGCAGCACGTCGAGCTGCAGCTCGCCCACCACGCCCACCATGGGCTGGCTGCCATCCTGCGGGCGGAACAGCTGCACCACCCCTTCCTCGGCCAGCTCCTGCAGGGCCTGGCGGAGCTTCTTCGCCTTCATGGCGTCGGCCAGGCGAACCCGGCGGAGGATTTCCGGGGCGAAATACGGCACCCCCACGAAGTTGAGGTCCTCGCTCTCGCTCAGCGTGTCGCCGATGCGCAGCGTGCCGTGGTTCGGAATGCCCACCACGTCGCCGGCGAACGCCTCCTCCGCCAACTCGCGGTCGCGGGCGAAGAAGAACTGCGGCGCGTGCAACGGGATCAGCTTGCCCGTGCGCACCTGCTTCAGCCGCATGCCGCGCACCAGCCGCCCCGAACAGATGCGGGCGAAGGCGATGCGGTCGCGGTGGTTGGGGTCCATGTTCGCCTGGATTTTGAACACCAGGGCGGTCAGTTGCTCTTCCGCCGCTTCCACCACGCGGGTATCGGCGGCCTGCGCGCGCGGCCGCGGGCCGTATTCCGCCAGCCCGTCCAGCAGGTCGGCGACGCCGATCTCCTTCATGGCGCTGCCGAAGAACACCGGCGTCAGGTGCCCCTGCATGAACGCGCCCACCTCGAACTCGGGCAGCGCCGCGCGCACCAGCTCCATTTCCTCGTCCAGCGCCGCGAACCGCGGGTCGGACTGGGGCAGGTCCCGGGTCAGCCGGTATTCGCGCCGCCGAAGATCATACGTGCCAACGAACTCGGCTGCCCGCCCCACCGGCCAGCTCACCGGCGCGGTGTCGAGCGCCAGCGACGACGACACTTCGTCCAGAAGAGCAAATGCGTCCTGGCTCTCGCGGTCCATCTTGTTGACGAAGGTCAGGATCGGGATGTCGCGCAGGCGGCAGATCTCGAACAGCTTGCGGGTCCGCGACTCGATGCCCTTGGCGGCGTCGATCACCATTACCGCCGCGTCCACCGCGGTCAGCGTGCGGTAGGTGTCCTCGGAGAAGTCCTCGTGGCCGGGCGTGTCCAGCAGGTTGAACACGCAGCCCGCGTGCTCGAAGGTCATCACGCTGGTGACCACCGAGATGCCGCGTTCGCGCTCGATGCTCATCCAGTCCGAGCGCGTTTTGCGTTGCTCGCGCTTGGCGCGGACGTTGCCGGCGAGCTGGATGGCCCCGCCCAGGCGCAGCAGCCGCTCGGTGAGCGTGGTTTTGCCGGCGTCGGGGTGGGAAATGATGGCGAAGGTGCGCCGGCGCGAGATTTCGGCCGCCAGGTCGGAGGGGGAAGCGTCGTTCATGGCGCGGCTTATAGACGCCTTGCCGGCCGTCTGCACCCAGCCCTGGCCCGCACACAATCTTGCGTTGAAGATCGGCGCCGGTCGGGTGCATGTCGCCGGGGGCCGATGCGGGACGCCGTGCCGGTTTTCCGCGCATTGCGGCCTGGGCTGCTGCTGGCCACGGCCGCCGCGCCGGCGCCTTTGGGCTGTCCGATATCGCCCTGCTCAACCGGGTCCAGCTGGGGCGCCACCTCGACCGAGGTTGCCCGGGCTGCGCGCCATGGGCCGCCGGTAGGAGACGACAGTATGCCGGGTTCGGATTCCAGCCATGTCCAGGCAACTGCCGTGTTTGGGCATGTCGTGCCACTCGAACCGCTCGACGGGCCTGATATGCAACCGCTATGGGCGTGATCGGACGGTTTGCTGCTGACAACCGTGATTGGTATCCTTGTCGTTCGAACGGATACCCGTCGCTGCCGGTTCAGCGATAGACGCAGACTGGCTGCGCTGGAGCGTGACCTTTTCTGCTGCATACCGGGCATTTTCGGTCACCCGTGGACGCATGTCCGCGGGCAATTTGTTCTCGCGGAGAAGACGTTCACATGCTCCCAGGGAGTCCTCATACCGTTCAGCCCAGTAGGCATTGACGGCCAACTCATCGAGCAACCCGTATGCATAGATCCAGGGTTCAACGAACAGGGCTCCTGGCGGGACAGAGAGCGGGACGCCCCGCCTCGCGAACTCGTAACCTTCCTCAAACCGGCTCTTGGCTCTACAAAAACGGCTCGCTCCATGCAGGGCCTCGGCCCGGGTTGGGGCGGCATCTGATGCCCACATGTAGGCATCGAGAACTGCCTGCTCGGGATGCCCGAGCTGCTCCTTGAGGCGGGCCGCGTTGAGCAGGCTGATGAAGATTTCCTGGTCCCAGAAGCCAAGAGCCGGGCGCTTGAGATAGGTCACGAGCGCCTGCTCGGTCTGCCCTGCGTCGCGGTAGCTCTGGGCGAGGTAGAACGTGTAGCGTGAGATCAGGAATGGGTTCTGCTCCCGCTCCAGGGCGCGCTCCAGCGTAGCGGTGTCGCGAACGAATTTTGCGGGATCCTGGCTTCGCGCTCCGCCACCGCCGATCAGGATGTGAAAGCCGGCGGCGGTTTCGCGGGAATGCGCTTCAGGCGGCGCCTCCACGAATTCGTGGAGCACTCCGCGATAGGAAAAACTCAGTGCGTTGCTAAGAATTTGCGGCCGGTGATGCTTGATCGGGCCGTGCCGGATTTCAACCTCATAGAGGTCGGCCGCCATGCCATCCTTGAATGCGGCGGCATCGAATCCGTCATCGAGGACGATCTGATCATCTGCATCGTTGACCAGGGCGTAATCGATGGCGCGGTGCTCGCGCAGCTTCGTCAGGGCGAAGGTTCGGTTGTAGGCAAAATTCCGCCAGGGCTCGTCGATGACCTCGCCAGGCATTCCGGCTTGGCGGAGGCAGTTGCGAATCACCTCTTGGGTCCCATCCGTGGAGCCGGTATCGACGATCAGAACAAAGTCGACCAGCGGGAGCGCGCTTTTGATGCATCGCGCGATAATCGTGGCCTCGTCTTTTACGATCATGCAAAGGCCGATTGTTGCCATTGTCGCTTTTTTGCCTGCTTGAGTTGAACCTGTTGCGCAAACCGCCATGCCCGGGCTGGCGCGGCGCCGCCGAGGCGGCCATTCGGGCCGCCCATGGAGCTGATGTCAACGCTCCGGCTGACAAACATCGGCGACGCGAGAGCTGGTAAGCCCACCTGCGGCATAGTGTGGCGCCGGAACGATCCGTGCGTTTGATGCAGCAGGACTCGCGGGCGATGGGTCGATCTCAATGGCCCTGCGGTCAGCTGTTCACATCCAAACCACATGTTGGGCGACGAGGAGTGTCTCGTTCCTGCGGAGCATGCCGGATGATGCAATCCAAGTTCTCGCAAAAAAGCAGAAGAGATCGACCAATTGAGGCCGATCTCTTCTTTGGCCGCTTTGGTCTAGTGTCCGCTTAACTGCATATGGAACGCAGAGTTTCCAGCTAACGGCATATTAATCATGGAATGTCCGCACGTCATCGGCAGTTTCGCGCCCGAGTGGCCGGTTGGGGTGGTCGTAACTCCCATCGAAGATGTATGGCAGGTGTCGCTTGCAGCCCACGAGGATGCCCCCCGCGGCATAAAATCGGTCGGGCTCTGGTGCGCAGTCATCGTCCGTATAAGGCTTTCGTGGGATTCTGCGCTGGCATTCCGAGCAGTACAGGCAGTGCCTTCCAGGCTTCCACAGGCACTTCTCGTCGTACCGGCGATGAAGAGCATGCAATTGGGCGCGGCGAGATGACTCCATCCTGACGGGGCATGGTTGTCGTGACCGAGACCCGTTCCTGTCAGGCCGGTGCATCCCTCTTTACCGGCTGCACCTGTAGCGCCGGTTGCGCATGTAGTACCGG
>CAIMEK010000429.1 GCA_903839965.1 uncultured Acetobacteraceae bacterium
CCGCCGCGCCGAGGCCTTCGCCGGCCAGCCCTGGCCGGTGGAGCGTGTCGCCGCCGCGCCGCGCCGACCCGTCGGCGAGCCGATCGCGGAGGTGCGCGACCTGACGAAAACATATTCCCTCACGCGCGGCCTTGCTGCGTTGCGCTTCGAGGGTTTTCGTCCGGTGCTGCGCCCACGCCTGCTGCGCGCGCTCGACGGCGTCTCGATCACGCTGGCCCGCGGCGAAACCCTGGGGCTGGTGGGCGAGTCCGGCTCCGGCAAGACCACGCTCGGCCGCGCCCTGCTGCGCCTGCTCGACGTCGATGCCGGCGCCATCCGCATCGCCGGGGCGGACATCGCCACCGCCGCGCAATCGACGCTGACGGACATGCGCCGGCGCGCGCAGATCGTGTTTCAGAACCCGGACAGCTCGCTCAACCCCCGCCGCACCGTGGGCGAAATCGTCGCCCGCCCGCTGCGCCGCTTCGCCATCGTGCCGCCGGCGGAAATCGCGGCGCGCGTCGCCGCCCTGCTCGACCTGGTGCGCCTGCCCGCGCATTTCGCCGCCCGCTACCCGCACCAGATGAGCGGCGGCGAAAAGCAGCGCGTCGGCATCGCCCGCGCGCTCGCCAGCAACCCCGACCTCATCGTCTGCGACGAACCGGTGTCCGCGCTCGACGTCTCGGTGCAGGCCGCCATCGTCAACCTGCTGGCCGACCTGCGCGACCGGCTCGGCCTGGCCGTGCTGCTGATCTCGCATGACATCAGCGTGGTGGCGCATCTCGCCGATCGCATCGCCGTGATGTACCGCGGCCGCATCGTGGAAACCGGCGGCACCGCCGAAGTGATGGGCGGCCCGTGGCACCCCTACACGGAAGCGCTGCTCTCCGCGGTGCCCACGCTCGACGGGCCGGCGCGCCAGCGCATCCGGCTCGGCGCGGAAGGTCCGGCGCGCGAGGGCCTGGGCTGCCGCTTCGCCGCGCGCTGCCCGCGCCACATCGGCGCAGTGTGCGACGACGTGGCGCCCCCGCTGCGCATTCTTTCAGCCACCCACACCATCGCCTGCCATCACGCGATCGCCGATCTGGCGAACCAGGCCCCCCGCTCCATGGTCGCGGCTACGTCGCCGGCCAGGTAATTTGCTGGACCTGTGGGCGGTTTTTTTCAAGCGCAACCACAGCGAACCGGGCCGGTGCCGATCGCAACCGCCTCGCCGCCGAAGCCGGGGCCGGGTTGCGGTTACGTTCCGCGTGGCAATCCTGCGACGGCGTCTCGCGCAACGCCTCTGGTCAACGCCGCAACAGCCGTCTGCCGAAAGGATGGCGCATGTTGAACGTACCAGCAGCGTCAGGATCAGGACACCGATTCAGCACCGCTAGGCAGCGCCCGCGGGAGGGATACCTCAAACCGAAGGATCTGGTGGGAGATAAGTCATTCCGTCTATGGCACCGTCTTCAAGTCCGCCCGACTGCCTCAGGCCACCGGTCCCGTCGATAGGAGGCCGGGCAGATCCGGCCCCGCCGGTTCTTCCGGGCCTTCCGCCTCGGTGAACCGGGCCGGCGTGCGGGGGCGGCGGTCGATCTCGAGGCGGAATATATCGAACCGGTTGTAGCCACCGGACACGTCGTGAAATTGTTTCGGGAGGATGCAATCGTTGATGTCGATCGGGCCGTAGACGATGCCTTCCTCGTCCTGCAGGACATCGCTGATCACGCCGCCGCTCGGGCCCAGGATCATCGAAACGCTGCGCGGTGAAGCCTCGATCAGTTCCCTGGCCTTGCTTTCGCCCTGGCAGATCAGGTCGGTGGCGGCATCGCTGAGGAAGCCCGAGGAGACGACGTTGAAACACTTGGCCTCGAAGGCGTGGGCACCGGAGCGGATCCTGATCGCGGCGGCAAGGTCGTAGCCGCTGGCATCGCCCGCGGGATGGGTCGGCCAGCGCGGCGAATAGGCTGCGATATGCACCTGTTCGCCCTCGGCCATCAGGGCGTAGCGGGCGAGCGGGTTGGTGTTCTCGCCACAGATAAGGGTGCCGATCCGGCCCAGCCGGGTCGGCGTGACGCGCAAACCGCTGGCGTCGCCGTTGGCCCATGCCAGCTTTTCCCAATAGGTCGGAACCAGTTTCCGGTGCCTGTTCAGCACGCTGCCGTTCGCGTCTATCAGGATGGCGCTGTCATAGATGCAGCCCAGGCTGGCCGGCGTGGATTCGTTGAATCCCATGGACACGATCACTTCGCACCGGCGCGCGGTCTCGCGCAGTCGTACCATCTCGGGTCCGTCCGCCGCGATCGCGGTACGGGCGAACCTGACGAAGAACGCGTGATTTTCCACCGGAGCGCGTACACCCGACCAGATCGGGAAGGCGCAGATGTAGGCTTCCGGGAAGGCGACCAGACGCGCGCCATGTTGCGCCGCCTCGACGATCAGTGCGCAGGCCTTCTCGACGGTCGCCCCGACGTCGAAATAGATGGGCGAAACATGGCAGGCGGCGGCTTTGAAACACGGCAACGGGTCCATGACGGTCTCCCGACAACTGGCACCGGGATATTCCACCTGGCCGGCATTCTGTCGATGAATTTGGCTCGTTTGTTGTGTTATGGCAACGGTTTCACTGAACCAGCAGCGTGCGCCCCGCCCTGCGCAACACAACACGCTGATATTTAATTGGCATTCTCCAGATGAACGGTCACCCGCCCATCCAAACGGCAACCTGCCGGACGATTCGGGCGTCGTGCAACCGACGCTAACGCGCGGATAACCATGCAAAATTCGGCGAACTCGTAGAAGAAAATCCGCAGTCATCCGGGAAACCCGGGTTGACACCCCGTCAACACCGCCGCGC
>CAIMEK010000430.1 GCA_903839965.1 uncultured Acetobacteraceae bacterium
GGCAAGTACCTTTGCTATGCCATCCTGGCGTTGGCGGTCGATCTGGTCTGGGGATTTGCTGGCATCCTCAGCCTGGGGCATGCGGCGTTCTTCGCGCTCGGCGGCTACGCCATGGGCATGTACCTGATGCGCCAGATCGCCGGGCGCGGGGTATACGGCAACGCGGTGCTGCCGGACTTCATGGTGTTTCTCAACTGGCAGGAACTTCCCTGGTACTGGCACGGTTTCGATCATCCGGCTTTCGCGGTGCTGATGGTGGTGGCGGTGCCGGGGGTGCTCGCGTTGGTGTTCGGCTGGCTCGCTTTCCGCAGCCGCGTCTCCGGCGTTTACCTGTCCATCATCACCCAGGCGCTGACCTACGCGCTGCTGCTGGCGTTCTTTCGCAACGACATGGGGTTCGGCGGCAACAACGGGTTGACCGACTTCAAGGAGATCTTCTCGTTTCCGTTGCAGGCCGATGCCACGCGCGACGGGCTGCTGGTGGCAACTGCCATCGCGTTGGCGCTCTCGCTGCTGCTGAGCTTCGGCATCGTCGGCAGCCGCTTCGGCAAGGTGCTGATCGCCGTGCGGGATGCCGAAAGCCGCACGCGCTTTTTGGGCTATCGGCCGGAGCACTACAAACTTTTCGTCTGGGTAATCTCCGCCATCATGGCCGGCATCGGCGGCGCGCTCTATGTGCCGCAGGTCGGCATCATCAATCCGTCGGAATTCTCGCCGGCGAACTCGATCGAGGCGGTCATCTGGGTGGCAGTGGGAGGCCGCGGCACGTTGGTGGGCGCGGTGCTCGGTGCCGTGCTGGTCAGCCTCGGCAAGACCTGGCTCACCGGCGCGTTGCCGGAGGTGTGGCTGTTCGCCCTTGGCGCCCTGTTCATCCTGGTCACGCTGTTCCTGCCGGCCGGCATCATCGGCGCCGTGCGCCGCCGCGAGCGCGGAGCAGCGCATGTGCCCGCCACGGAGTCGGTGCAATGACGCGGCCGCACGAGGATACCTTGCTCTATCTCGACGGCGTCACCGTGACGTTCGACGGATTCCGCGCCCTGAATGCCCTTTCGCTGGTGATGGAGCGCGGCGAGATGCGCGCGGTGATCGGACCGAACGGCGCCGGCAAGACCACCATGATGGACGTGATCACCGGCAAGACGCGCCCGGACCAGGGGCGGGTGATTTTCGGCCGCGACACCGACCTGACCGTGCTGGACGAGCCGCACATCGCCGCTTTGGGCATCGGTCGCAAGTTCCAGAAGCCGACCGTGTTCGAGCCGCACACGGTATGGGACAATTTCCTCCTCGCGCTGGCCGGCGACCGGCGCCCGCGCTTCACGCTGTGGGCGCGCGAAACCGACGAGGAGCGCGAGCGGATCGAAAAGCTGCTGGAGACGACACGGCTTTCGAACCTCCGTCATCGGCGCGCCGGCGATCTCAGCCATGGCCAGAAGCAGTGGCTGGAAATCGGCATGCTGCTGGCGCAGGACCCTTTGCTGCTGCTGGTGGACGAGCCGGTGGCCGGCATGACCGATGCCGAAACGGCGCAAACCGCGGACCTGCTGCGCGAGATCAACCGCAGTCACAGCGTGGTGGTGGTGGAACACGACATGGATTTCGTGCGGGCGCTGGGCGTGAAGGTGACGGTGCTGCACGAGGGGGCTGTGCTGTCCGAAGGGTCGATCGACCATGTCAGCGCCGACCCGAACGTCATCGAAGTGTATCTGGGGCGCTGAGCCATGCTGGAGGTGAAAGGCGTCGACCTTCACTACGGCGCGGCGATCGCGTTACGCGGCGTGTCGCTGACGGCGGCGATCGGCGAAGTGACGTGCCTGCTCGGCCGCAACGGCGTGGGCAAAACCTCGCTGTTGCGCGCGGTGACCGGCGCGCATCCGGTCAGCGCGGGTGCCATCGTGTGGAATGGCGAGGACGTGACAGGGCTGCCCATCTACGAGCGGGCGCGGCGCGGCATTGCCTGGGTGCCGCAGGGGCGCGACATTTTTCCGCTGCTGAGCGTGCGGGAGAATCTCGAAACCGGGTTCGCCGTTCTGCCGCGGCGGGAACGGCGGGTGGGCGATGACATATTCGACCTGTTTCCGGTGCTGAAGACCATGCTGCGCCGGCGTGGCGGCGATTTGTCGGGCGGGCAGCAGCAACAACTGGCGATCGCCCGGGCGTTGGTGATGAAGCCGCGCCTGCTCGTGTTGGATGAGCCCACCGAAGGCATCCAGCCCAGCATCATCAAGGATATCGGCCGCGTAATTTCGCTGCTGCGCGAACGCGGGGAGATGGCGATCCTGCTGGTTGAGCAGTATTTCGACTTCGCGCGCGACCTGGCTCAGCGTATCGTGGTGATGGACCGCGGCGACATCGTGCTGGCCGGCCGCCGCGAGGAGCTTGATGAGCAGGATGTGCGGCGGCGGCTTTCGGTTTGAGCATCACCAGCGCGCCCGTGGTGCGCTGGTGCTGGCTTTCCGGCGCCGCGGGCCGATTTCCTGCCTTGCGGATCTGCGCCAGGAAGGCTGCCTGAAGGCCCGTTTCCCACGGCCGGACGACGGCATGCAGGTGGTGACGCTGAACACCTCCGGCGGCATCGCGGGCGGCGATGTGCTGCGCACCGATATTCGCCTGCAGGAGGGCGCCGCGGCGACAATTGCCAGCCAGGCGGCGGAACGCTTCTATCGCGCGCTTGACGATGAGGCGCCGGCATCGGTGCGGACCGATATCGCCATCGCCGGCGGGGCCGCACTGGAGTGGTTGCCGCAGGAAGCCATTCTGTTCGATTGCTGTGCGCTCAATCGCAGGTTGAGCGTGAGCATGGCCGCGGACGCCAACTTCCTCGGTGTGGAAAGCCTGGTGTTCGGGCGTGCCGCCATGGGCGAGCGCGTGCGCTCTGCCCGCGTGCGCGACACCATCGAAATCCGCCGCGCCGGCGTGCTGCTGCTGCACGATGCCGTTCGCCTGCCGCGCGACATCGATGCCGCGCTGCCGCGGGCCGCGGTTGCCGGCGGGGCGGGGGCGGTGGCCACCATCCTGTTGGTTGACCCGCAAGCGCCCGCGCGGCTCGGGGAGTTGCGCGCGGCGCTGGAGGGGCATGAGGCTGGGGCCAGCGCATGGAACGGCCTGCTGCTGGCGCGCATTCTGGCGCCCGACGCGGCCACTTTGCGGCGAGGCGTCACGGCGGGGCTGGACTGCCTGCGCAACGGACGTAATCTGCCGCGCGTGTGGATGTGTTGAGGTAAAAACATGAACCTGACGCCACGGGAGAAGGACAAGCTGCTGATCTCGATGGCCGCCATGGTGGCGCGCCGCCGGTTGGAACGGGGCGTCCGGCTGAACCATCCCGAAGCGGTGGCGCTGATCACCGATTTCGTGGTGGAGGGCGCGCGCGACGGCCGCAGCGTGGCGGACCTGATGCAGCAAGGCGCCGGCGTGCTGACGCGCGAGCAGGTGATGGAAGGGGTGGCCGAGATGATCCACGACGTGCAGGTGGAAGCCACGTTTCCCGACGGCACCAAGCTGGTGACCGTGCACGAGCCGATCCGCTGACCGGCAGGAGCATCTCCATGATCCCGGGCGAGATCGAGACCGTCGAAGGCGACATTGAGCTGAACGCCGGATTGCCGCGCACCGTGCTGGTGGTGGCGAACACCGGCGACCGGCCGATCCAGGTCGGCAGCCACTACCATTTCGCAGAGACCAATCCTGCGCTTGCGTTCGATCGCGATGCGGCACGGGGCCAGCGGCTCGACATTGCCGCGGGCACCGCCGTGCGCTTCGAGCCGGGCCAGAGCCGCGAGGTGGCGCTTGTGCCGTTCAGAGGGCGGCGCAGGGTGTTCGGCTTCCGCGGCAGCGTGATGGGAGCGTTGTAGCGCCATGGCCCGCATTTCCCGCAGCGCCTACGCCGACATGTTCGGCCCCACCACCGGCGATCGCGTGCGCCTGGCCGATACCGACCTTTGGGTCGAGGTCGAACGCGACCTGACTGTTTACGGCGAGGAGGTGAAGTTCGGCGGCGGCAAGGTCATCCGCGACGGCATGGGCCAGTCGCAGGCCAGCCAGGCGCAAGGGGCGGTGGATACCGTCATCACCAACGCGCTCATCATCGACCACTGGGGCGTGGTGAAGGCCGACATCGCCATTGCCGGCGGGCGGATCGCCGGCATCGGCAAGGCGGGCAATCCGGACGTGCA
>CAIMEK010000431.1 GCA_903839965.1 uncultured Acetobacteraceae bacterium
CAACAAGCTGCGGCTGAGCGCGCAGGAGCGCCAGGAGCGGGTCCAGAAGGCGCTGGCCATGATGGGCCTGACCGCCTTCGCCCAAAGCTATCCGGCGCAGCTCTCCGGCGGCATGCGCCAGCGCGTGTGCATCGCCAGGACGCTGGTGATGCAGCCGCGCCTCATTCTGCTCGACGAACCGTTCGGCGCGCTCGACCAGCAGACCCGGCTGCTGATGGGCGACGAAGTGCTGAACCTGTGGCGCAAGACCGGCGCGACCGTGTTTCTCATCACCCACGCGCTCGACGAGGCGGCCATGCTGGCGGACCGCATCGGGGTGATGTCCGCCCGCCCCGGCCGCATCATCGACATCGTGGAAACCGGCTGGCCGAAGGAGCGCGACAGCCGCATCGTGCAGGAGGACCGGTTCGGCGCCATCACCGCCCGCCTGTGGCGCTCGCTGCGCGCGGAATCGATGCGCGCCATCGGCTACCAGGGCGTGGCGGAATGAAGCCGACCGCCATCTGCCGCATCGCCTTTTTGGGCGCACTGGTCGCGCTGCTGGAAGTGCTTTGCCTGCTGGGCCGGATCGACAAGCTGACCATGCAGCCGCCGCACCAGATCGTGCTCGACCTCGTGCGGATGCTGGTGGCCGGCACGCTGAACCTCGCCATTCTCAAGACGCTTGCCAACGCCTTGCTGGCGTTCGCGCTGGCCATGCTCGCCGGGGTTACCGCGGCCCTGCTGCTGCACCGCCTGCGTAGCGTGCGCGAGGCGTTGGACCCGTTGTTCGCCACCTACTACGCGGTGCCGGTGTTCGCATTCTATCCGCTGCTCATCATCCTGTTCGGCCTGGGCGATACGCCGGAGATTTTCATCGGCTTCATGCTGGCGGTGGTTGCCGTTATCGTCAGCGTGCTGAGTGGGCTCGACCGCATCCCCCGCGTGCTGCTCAAGACCGCCCGCGTGCATGAACTCGGCACCTGGCAAACGGCTCGGCGCGTCACCTTGCCCTGCATCGCCCCGTACATCCTCACCGGCGCCAAGCTGGCGCTCGCCTATGCGCTGATCGGCGTGATCGGCGCCGAGTTCATCATGTCGTCCAATGGCATGGGTTACGAGATCAGCTTCGCCTACACCAATTTCGACAACGCCACGATGTATCCGCTGATCCTGCTGATCGTGCTGGCCTCGGTCGGCATCAACACGGTGCTGGGGCGGTGGGAGCGGCTGCTGATGATGCGCCGGGGCCTGCTGTGACCACGACCTCCCTCGGCAGGCTGCGCAACGGGCTGGTGCTGCTGGTCGTGCTGATGGGGCTGTGGCAGGTGCTCTATTGGGGCATCGGCGAGGTCGCCTTCCGCTCGCCGGCGGAGACGCTGCGCTACACCGCCTATCTGCTCGGCTCCGAGCGCTTCTGGCCGAACCTGGTGGAGACGGCGCAGGCCTTCGGGCTGGCGCTGGTGCTCTCGGTGGCGATCGGGCTGGCGCTCGGATTCAGCCTGGGGCTCAGCCGCTTCGCCAATGCGGTGGTCGGCCCGATGCTGGTGTCCTCCTATGC
>CAIMEK010000432.1 GCA_903839965.1 uncultured Acetobacteraceae bacterium
CGCGGACACACTGTCGGCGTTCAACGCCCATAGATCCCTGGTTCACCGCGGCTTCGTGCAATCCGGCTTCAACGACGTCCCGCATCCTACCCTGCGACGGCGCATCGCCTCGCGGGACCTCGTTGAACCCTCAAGCATTCCAACGATGCCGTCCATGCGTTCCGAACGCGAGGCGTCCACCCGTTCTAATCTGATGCCGTCCACCGTTCTGAGGCGATGGCGTCCAGGTGGCATCGTCCCGGCAAGTCTGGTCGGCTCATGTCATGCGGGGCCGACCGCGGTCAAGGGAAAGCTGTCGCTTCAATCGCGTCCATAGCCACGTGGCGGTTCGATGGTGGCCAGCTCGTCGAGATCGAGGTTGACGATCGCCTGCAGGGCGTGGGCGGTGGCGGTGGCGGAATCCTGAAGGCTGGCCGGCAGCGCGGCAAGCCAGGCGGCATACTCGGCCTGCAGTGCGAGGAGTTCGCCGGCCGCGGCACGCCAGCGCTGCGGGCGACTGCGGCCGGCGGACTTGATCGGCGGCGCGGTCGAGCCGCGGGAGCGAACCACCACGGGTGGTTGTTGCATGCGCTGGCGTGCGCGATGGCGGGCCTGGCGCTCGGCGTTGCTCAACACATGCTCGCCCTGCGGCGTGCGACCTCTCGGCATGACGGTGTTCTCCGTTACGTAACGCAAGACAGTGGGGGTGGCGCGATGCGCCGGGCGCTGTTCTATGCAGTCTGTGTGTTGGGCTGCGCCGCGGCAGCCGCTCGCTGCTTGCGCAGGCTCTCGCCACTGAGCTCGATGCGATAGGCGCCATGGACGATGCGATCCAGGATGGCGTCGGCGAGCGTGGGATTGCCGACCATCTCGTACCAGCGGGCGATGGGGAGCTGACTGGTGATGATCACCGAGCCGGCGTTGTAGCGGTCTTCGACGATCTCCAGCAGATCGCGCTGCTGCTCCGCCAGCAGGGGCTCCGGCCCCCAGTCGTCCAGGATCAACAGGTCGACGCGGCCCAACTGGCGCATGAGCTTGGCATAGCGGCCGTCGCCGCGCGCCAAGGCGAGTGCCGCGAACAGGCGGGGGACGCGCTGGTAGAGCACGGAGAGATTGTCCCGGCACGCCTTGTAGCCGAGCGCACAGGCGAGCCACGACTTGCCGACGCCGCAGGGGCCGGTCAGCAGACAGTGGTGATGCTCGCGGACCCAATCGCAACTGGCGAGCTTGAGGAACAGCGTGCGATCAAGCCCACGCACGGCCCGGTAGTCGACGTCTTCGACCGAGGCGAGATGCCGCAGTTTGGCGGTCCGGGCGCGTGCCTCGAAGCGCTTCTGCTGACGCAGCGTCATCTCGTGTTCGAGCAGGATGCCGAGCCATTCGATATGGTCGAGCGCGCGGCTCTCGGGATTGGTGGCCAGATCGCGCAGGCTGTTGGCCATGCCGGTCAGGCCAAGCTCGTGCAATCGATCGATCGTGGGGTGCTGCAACACAGCCCGTCTCCTCAATGGTAGTAGCGGGAACCGCGGATGTTGGCGTGCAGGATCGGTGCGCTGTCCGCGGGCCGCGGCGCCGTCCTGCTCTCGAGGCGAAGCTCGAGGATGGAGGCGACGCTCTTGTAGTTGAGCGCGCCGATCTCGATCGCGCGGGCGCAGACCGCCTCGGCGCGGGCGGCATCGATGCCACGCAGCAGGCGCAGGATCCCGAGGCAGGTGCGAAACCCCTGCTCCGGATGCGGCCGCTGCGCCAGCACAGCCAGGATGAGCGCTTCCGTGCTGGGTCCGATCGCGCGCGCCTGGTGCTGGAAGCGCTCGGGGTTCCACTCGGCATAACGCCGGTGCGCGCTCGGCATGTGATCGGGCACGGTGCCGTGTCGCGGGCCACCGTAGCGGCGCTGATGCGCGGCAACCCGCTGGCCGCGATGGAACACCTCCACCGTGCGCTCGGTCAGCCGCGTCTCGACCTGCTCGCGGATCAGGCCGTGCAGGACGGAATAGAAGAACCCGGCCACTTCGACGTGATAGTCGATGCCGACCCGGGCGAGCCGCCATTCGGCGAACTCGTAGTCGGTCTCGGGCAGCGACCGCATCGTCGGCCACTCGACCGTCTCGAACAGTTGCCGCCGGCTGAGCCCGAGGCGGCGCATCAGTCGGCCGTTCATGTCGGCGACGATGGCAGTGATCGCGGCGTTGCACTCGGCAAGCGAGAAGAACGTCACCTGGCGCAATCGCCCCAGGATATAGTACTGGGCGATGCGGACCGCAGTCTCCACCTTCGCCTTGTCTCTCGGGTGATAGGGCCGTGCCGGTAGAATGCCGACGCCATAGTGCGCGGCCATGGCGGCGTAGCTGCGATTGACCTCAGGGTCGTAGAACGACGCCTTGTGCACGCCGCTCTTGAGATTGTCCGGCACCAGCAGACGGGGAACCGCACCCCAGAAGCGCAAGCAGCGAACGTGGCTGCCGATCCAATCAGGGAGTGCTTGCGTCCAGGTAGCCTCCGCATAGGTCAGGTTGGAGGCACCCAGCACGGCCACGAAGATCTCGGCCTCGTGCACCACGCTGGTGAGCGGGTCGACGATCGGCACCCGCTTGCCGGAGTAGTCGACGAAGCCCTTGTCGCCGGCGACATGGTTCTGCCGCATGCTGGGCGACAGGCGGCACTCGAAGGCGCGGAACAGTTGGCAGTAGCGGCTGTAGGCGTAGCCGTCGGGATGAACGCCCCGATATTCCTCCCATAGGATCATCAACGTCACGCCGGGCCGCTTCAGTTCGCGTGCCACCACCGCCCAGTCCGGCTCGCTCCGGTAGCGGGCTCCGGCCTGAACCCCGCCGTTGATGAACAGCAGCCGCTCCAGCGCCGCATCCGTCATCTCGGCGGACAGCGGCCACGTGATCCCGGCCGCGGCGATGCGCGCCAGATACTCGCTCACCGTGCTGTGGGAGATGCCGAGCTCTCGGGCAATCACCCGTGTCCCCGCTCCGGCACCGAAGCGCAACGTCATCAGCCGATGGATCCGCCGCATGGACAGCCTCTTGGTAGGCATCCGTCACTCCGTCGTTTTGCGATGGAGCAATGAATGCCAGTTCGATGCTGACCTGCAGGACAACGCCCATTCCCCGATCGCCCACCCTCCCAAGGTGGACGGCTTCGTCAGAACGGTGGACGCCATCAGATCGGAATGCTGGACGGGATCAGGTTAGAACGCTGGACGCCATCACCTCAGAACACCTGGACGGCTTCCGTTAGAATCCGCAGACTGGCTGGCAGGGCTGACACTCGACCCCGATCCTTGGAGGACAGTCATCCGAGTCCAGGACGCCTGGAAATACATGCAGGTGCGTCACGCAGAATGGCCGACAGAACCGGTTCAGTTGCCACCGCGGCGGAGTTCGCCCTTCGCAATGCGCACGGATTTGCGCAACGAGCCACTTATCGGCAAAGGCCTTTTGGCAAACCGTACGCTGATCACTGACGGGGCCGCGCGGCCCAGAAATCTTGGAGCATGCCTTGAGTTCGCGGCTGGCCACTCTGATGTGCCCAGGTGGTTGCGGTCAGATGCGTTGAGCGCAAAGCCTGCGCTGGTGCGGATGACAGGTATCGATCCGGCAAAGTTGCCGACCGATCCAACAGCGTTGCGACCGATTTTCGCGACGGTTCAGCCGATCCGGTTCAATCTCTCGAACAAGCGTTGGCAAAATATCAAAACGGTGTTGACGTCCGCCCTGATCCTGTCCGGCTGGATCTCTGTCGAATCCCGGAAACGCTACGTGCTGCCGTCGCCCTGGGCAGATCTGCTGGCCGTAGCCAGCACGCATGATTTGGATCGGGCGCTCGCACCTTTCTTCCGTTTCTGCATTCGTACGGAACTGACACCGCAAACTATAACTTCCGAGACGTTGCATGCCTATATGGAGTGGGTTACCGAATCGACACTCAAGGCGAATTCCCGACAGACAGCACACTGGGTGCAGAGCTCCTGGAGTCGCATGCAGCCCTCCATCCCGAATGGCCAAAGGCAGAAATCAGGCTCCCGGCGCGCAAGACATTTAAACGTCGAACAGATTTTTTGCCTGGCCTCTACGCTGATGCTGAGGCTTACCTCGACAGCCTGCGCAGGTACCATCCAAGGGATCCCACCTACCGCCATCCGCTATCGCCTGCGACAATTAGAATCGTCAGAGAGAGTGTCATCCGTGCAGCAACCTTTCTGGCTAACGCGGGGACATCCATTGAAGAGATCACCGGCATCGCCGCTCTGGTAACACCTCATGCGTTCGAGGCCATCTTGCTGACTGCTCTCGAGGAGAGCGGCGGCTATTGGACTGTGCTCGCGAAACACACTGCCGATAACTTGTTCCGAGCCGCCAAACGGTGGGTGAAACCCTCCAAAAACGTCCTGCACGACCTCGAGGAGCAATGTCACCGCGTCCTGGTGCGGTGTTCTCGCGGGCGACGGCGTGACCTGCTAGCGCAGTTCGCCAGCAAGGAAGGTCGGAAAGAGCTTTTTGATCTGCCGTGGCGCGCGTTCGAGCAGGCCGACAAGATGCTAAAAATGGCACTTGCCGACAAGGGAACGCTCACGCCTGCCGGCAAGCTGCATGAAACGGCTCTTGCGCCGGTGCTCCTCTTCACTCAGCCGATAAGGATACGCAACCTCGGCGCTCTAGACATCGAGAAGCATTTTCGGCACGACCGCCGTGGAAAGGTCAACCGCATTTTCATCGATGCCCACGCGGTCAAGAACGCCATGACGATCGAGATCTTCCTGCCCGATCTGCTGGTTGATCGCGTCCAACGTCATCGTGATGTATTCTGGCCTATCCTGCTCAAGGGCAAATCATCTACTGCGCTGTTTCCCAGCAACGCCGGATTGCCGCTTGGTACTCAAGCCCTCGGAACTCGTCTGCGTCGCATGGTCGAGCGCCAGTAGGGGCGCATTTTACGGCACACATGGCACGGCACCTGACGGCGGAGATGTTGCTGGGAGCGGATGTCAATAATCTTCCAAATGCCCGTCGTCAGCTGGGGCATACGCAACCGGAGACAACGGAAAAGCTTTGCGGCATGGCGCGGACGAGTGCGGCACAAAGTGTCTATGCCGAACTCGTCGACCAAGATCGTGCTGGTATCGTTGCGAAAGAGCGGCAGACCCGCCGGAGGAAGCCATGACAGTCTCTGGACAGCCGGGGCGACCGAAAGGCAGGTGGCATGCACTGCCAGTGGACCAATGGTTTTCCAAGCACCAAGAGGCATGGCATAGGGCCACGCATCGCGAAAGTCCCATGCGCAGGGGCGGGCATGCTGCTTCGCTCGCTTCAGCAACGCGGCGAAAAGTGACAGGCAATTACGGTCAGTTTCTCTGGTGGCTTCAGGACACCAGCAACCTGGATTTTGACGGTGACCCAGCACGTCAGATGACGCGCGATTTGATGGCTGGCTTTATCATCGAGCGACGACAGGCTGTCTCCGACAACAGCACCTACTTTAACGTGCGCAATCTTGCGATGATGATGAAATGCCTCACGCCGGAACACGAATGGAGATGGATCTGGCAACTGAGTGTCGTACCGCGTCTGTGGGAGGCGCGGGCGGCGCGTCGGCCCGTGCGTCTCTTTCCCGCCGGACTGCTGATGCATAGGCTGCTGGCCGCGCTGCAGGAGGCCATAGCGACCCCGCTTGACCGGCTCGCGGCCGATCGTGTTCGCGACTGCCTGCTGGTGGTTCTTGCGATTATCTTGGGTCTATGGCTGCGCAATATTGCGGCAATGCGCCTCGAACACAATTTCATTCGGCGGAAGGCCGGGTGGGAAATCATGTTTGAGGGCTACGAGGTGAAGAACGGCGAAGCGTTCCTTTACCAAGTCCCCAGCTTGCTCAATCCGTTCATTGACAGGTATCTGAGTGTCGGCCGGCTGCGCCTGATGGCCGGTCGCAAGATCGAGGCAGACGCGGTCTGGGTAGGCCAACCGGGACCTAGCAGGGGCCGACTGATGGCCAACAGAATCCGCGAGATCTTTAACCGAATTGGCAATGAGAGGCTCGGACATCCGACCAACCCGCACTCCGTGCGTCACGTCGCGGCGACACGGATCCTCGACAACGACCCCCGAGCGCTGGGTACCGCCGCATTCGCACTAAGGGCCTGAGCCCTGATAAGTGCGTCACGCATTTGGTGGCCTGGGAGTGAAGGTATAGTTCCACTCGCCGTGGAAATTTGCGGGCTGGATGTTGAGAGCGGCCATCTCACCATCGGAGACCTTGATGCCCTTTTTGTAGACACTGGCATCGATCCGGCAAGCGACGGTGAGGCCGGTCTTGGTGCGGGTGTTGGCGATCAGCTGGACAATGACCTGATGGCTGAGCAGCGGCTTGCCACGCCAGTTCTGAGTGATGAAAGCGAACAGGCGGTGCTCAATACGGTTCCACTTGCTGGTGCCGGGCGGCAGATGACAGACGGTGATGACGATTGCGAGTTCATCGGCCAGGACTTGCAGTTCGCGCTTCCACAGACGCACTCGCGCGCCGTTGCTGCCACCGCAAGGATGCAGAGGCGTTGGCTGAGCAAGTTAAGATGGTTGCGGGAGCACGCAACCGACGATCCCATCACTCGACCGTACCGATATAATGACCTGGCGGCGGCATCGCGCCCCTCAGCCTTTTAATCTTGGGGCCATGGGTTCGAGTCCCACCGAGCTCACCTGGGCTACCAACGCTTTTCGGCTGCCGGCAGAAATCCGTCGGCGGAGATTCCCCGCCCTTCCCGCCGAAATGGCCGCCGGTGACGGTCGTTCGCCCCGTCGGAAAATGGCGCCGGCGGCGGAAGGTGTCGTCGCGAGGGCGCGCAGTTCCGGCTAGGAAGGGTCCCGTAACTTTCTGCGTGGTGCCGGCCGGGATCCGGTTCATCCCCGCGCCTGCGGGGAACACAGGCTCTCAGAAGTAGCCCCGAACGGTTTCCAGCGCACCCACCCTGTGCAGCGAGGTCAACGCCTCCCGATATGCCGCGACGAAGCGCGGCTGGTCGATCAGGTCGCCGAACACCTCGCGGTTCTCGATGAAGGTGGTGATGTTCTCGCGATTGTGAGCGGCGATCGCCATCAACGGTTCCTTCAGCCGGTCCACCACCTCGATCGGCTGGCCTTGCTCGTCGTGCCCCTCGGCATAGCGTGCCCAGCTCGCAACCACGGCGGCACTGCGCGAGATCTCGCCGCCGCTGGCCAGTTGTGCACGCACCACTGGCAACAGCCATTTCGGGATGCGGTCGGAACTTTCGGCGCAAAGGCGGGCCAGGCTGTCGCGCACCTCCGGGTTGGCGAAACGGGCGATCAGGGTGCGGCGATAGTCATCAAGATCGACGCCCGGCACCGGCTCCAGCGTCGGCGAACCTTCCAAGATCATGTAGTCCAGTAGGAATTTGGCAAACACCGGGTCGCCCGCCACTTCGTGGGCGTAGCGATAGCCCGCCAGGTAGCCGAAGTAGGTCAACGGCTGGTGGCTGGCATTCAGCAGTCGCAGCTTCATCATCTCGTACGGCACCACGTTCTGCACCATCTGCACGCCGACGTGCTCGTAGGCCGGCCGTCCCGACGGGAAATGGTCCTCGACCACCCACTGCGTGAACGGCTCGCACACCACGGGCCACCCATCCTCGATACCGAAGCGTTCGGCAAGCTGCGCGATGTCCTCGCGGGAGGTTACCGGGGTGATGCGGTCCACCATGGCGTTCGGGAACGCCACTGACTCGCGGATCCATTCGCCCAACAGGGGATCCTTCCGGGTGGCGAAGGCGCCGAACATCTCGCGAGCGACGTTGCCGTTGCCCTGGATGTTGTCGCAGGAGGCCACCGTGAATGGCGCCACGCCACGCGCCCGGCGGCGACGCAGCGCCTCCGTGACCAGCCCGAACACGGATCGCGGCAGCGCGCCCTCGGCCAGATCGTGCGCCACGTCCGGATTGTCGAAGTTGAATTCGCCGCTCACGTGATGGAAGTTGTAGCCGCCCTCGGTGATGGTCAGCGAAACGATGCGCGTGGCCGGCGCGGCCATCAGCGCGATGACCGCCTCCGGATCGTCGGGCGCGTAGCGGTGATCGACGATCGAGCCGATCACGCGCGCCTCGTAGCGCCCGTCGGGATGCTTGACGACCAGCGTGTAGAGGCCGTCCTGGCGCCGCAGCACGTCGCGCATGCGCTGATCGGCCGGCATGATGCCGACTCCGCAGATGCCCCAGTCCAGCGCCTCGCCTTTATTCATCAGCGCGTCGAGATACATCGCCTGATGGGCGCGGTGGAATCCGCCGACGCCGAAATGGACGATGCCGACTTGCACTTGCCCGCGGTCGTAGGCCGGCCGAGCGACGTTGTCCGGCAATGCCGCGAGCATGCGATTGCTGAGCGTTTGCATGTTGCCTCCCATCGCGGGACTGTCCCGCCGTTGTTTCGACGTGCCTTCCGGCCGCCCCCCCGGTGTCACAGGAACGCGGCGATGCTCGCATGGGCCTGGCCGGGTCCAACCAGAACCGGCGTGATGCCGGCCCCTCTGGCGCCGGCGCCATCGGTCTCCGGGTTGTCGCCGACCATCACGGCGGTGGCCGGCTCGCCGCCGAACTGGGTCATGGCGATGTCGAAGATCGTTCGGCTCGGCTTGCCGATCAGCGTGAACGCCAGATCGGGAATGCATGCTTCCAACATCCGTAGAATGGCCCCGGTTTCCAGCACCGGAAGGCGGTCCTTCCCCGGATGCGTCAGATCGGCATTGCTGACCACGAGCTGAGCGCCGCCAACCAGGGAGGCAATGGCACGGCCAAGCTTGTTGTAGGTGAGCGTCGTGTCGCGCGCCAAAGCCACGACGTCGCGGGCGTCCGGACACAGCAGCAGACCACGCTCGAGCGCGTACTCACGCATAGTCTCGTTGGCCAGCAGGGTGATCTGCCGGTCCGCATGCTCGATGCTCAACAGGTCGATCATCAGGCTGCCCGCCAACAGGATGCGGCGTGGGTCCACTCTCAGCCCATTGCGCGCCAGGATACGCGCCAGGCCGTCCGGCGTTTCGGTCGAGTTGTTGGACAGGATCGCGTAGCGGCCGTCATAACGCGCGAGAAACCCGCTCGCGGCGGGATGCGGCTCGTTCCCGAAGGCGAGGCAGCCGTCAAGGTCGATAAGGATCAACCCGGCGGCATCCAGAAGGTCTCTTTGCTCCGCGGCACTGAGGCAAACGCCGCCGTCAGGCGCACCCGCGATCGCAAGCCCCTTGCTGTTCCTCATCCCGCGCAAGCCGAGTGCCCAGAAATCATCGCTCTGCTCGTTCCTGCTAAAGATTGAAAGTCGCCGTCCGATCGCCAAAGTTACGCAAATGCACCAGCATCGCCTCGGCAGAGGCGAGCACCACGGCATAGGCCGGCGGTTCGTGGCTGCCCGGCACCACATGCTCGACGACAAAATCGAGCGCGACCTGATGGTTCGTCCCGGGCAGGGTGCTGAACGGAATGCCACGCCAGCTGCCGCTGAGCGAGCGATGCAGATGCCCGAAGAAGATGTGGCGGACATTTCCGTGCGACGTCACGATGTCCCCGAACAACTGGCTCTCTCTCAGCGCGATCACGTCCATTTCCCGCAGCCCGACAACCAACGGGGCGTGATGCATGAACAGGCAAACCGGCCGGCCCACCGCCTCCCGCAAACGCGCGTCCAGCCAGTCGAGCCGTTTCGAGCATAGCGTGCCGTGATGGCCGTTGGGATCGTTGGTGTCGAGACCGATGAAGCGTCCGGCCGGCGTCTCCATCGAGAACTGCACGAAGCCGTTGGGATCGCGCGCGGCCGCGGGAAACACCGACTGGAAACGGGCACGATCGTCGTGGTTGCCGATCAGCAGATGCACCGGCATCGGCAGCCGCTTCAGCATTGCCTCCAGCAACCAGTAGGCGCGCTCCTCGCCGCGCTGGGTCAGGTCGCCCGTGATCACGGCGAACGCCGCGTCGGGATGCTGGCTGTTGATGTCCGCGATGCAGGCCTCCAGCCGTTCCTTCGGGTCGAGCCCGTACAGGCGCTCGCCCGGCGCGACGAGATGGATATCGGAAATCTGGATGAATTTCATGGTGCCTGGCTAACCCCGGGGAAACCGGCCGGGAGGCGGCGCCTCCCGGCCGTTGGCCTCTACTTCGGCAGCAGCTTCTGCACATCCGCCGCCATCGCGGTCAGCGCGGCCTGGGGTTCGGCGGTCTTGTCCACCACCGTCTGCAGCCGGTCCTTGATGACCTGGATGATCTTCAGGTTGTTCTCGCCAGGGAACGCGTACCAGGCGGTCATGTAGGGCTGCTGGCTGAGCGAGGTCAGATAGTTCGGCCTGGTCTGGTAATACTCCTTCAGCATCGCCGGATCGTTCGCCGGCAGCGAGTTGGGCGGCATGTAGCCGGTGCCCTTGACCATCACCGTCGCGCCAACCGGGCCGGTGATGAACTTCATGAACTTCCAGGCGTTCTCCTGCCGGACAGGGTCGGTGGCGAACATCATCGACGCGGCGCCGCCGGTGGGAAGTCTCGGGTTCGGTCCCGGCACCGGGAAGGGAGCGGTGCGCCATTTGAACTTGCCGGCCACCCCATTGTCGGCAACGTTCAGCAGCGACGTGGATTCGCTCCAGATGCCCAGCTTGCCCGCGAAGAATGCCGCGCGGCTGGCCTCGGGGGTGAGATCCGGCATCCCCGCCTCGCGCACCATGCGACCGAGCAGGGCAATTCCCTTCTTGCCGCCTTCCTGGTCGAAGGCCACCTGCTTCTCATCGGCGGTCATCATCTCCCCGCCGTTGGAGTAGACAAGAGCCTGCCACATCCAGTTTCCGGTGATCGCCCAGGAATAGAACAACCCGATGGTGTCGTCGCCCAGCGCGGTGATCTTCTTCGCCAACGCGAAAATTCCATCCCACGTCTTCGGGAAGTTGTCCGGATCGCCGCCCGCGCGCTTCACCAGATCCTCGTTGATATAGATGATCGGCGTGGACGCCGCGAACGCCAGCCCATACTGCTTGCTGTTGTAGCGGCTGAGCGCCATCATCGATTCGGAGAAGCCCTGGCCCTTCCAGTCCTTTTCCTTGGCGATGAACGGCGACAGCTCCTGTGCGATCGACCGATCCACGAACAGGCGCTGCAGGTTGATGGCCTGCAACGACACGTCGGGAAGCTGTTCGGTTATGGCCTGACGGAGCGCGGTCTGTGCCGCGTCCTCGTATTCCTTGTAGGCCGGCAGGTAGTTCACCGACAGCGTCGGGTTCTGTTTCTCGAACTCGGTCTTCAGCTCCGCGAACACCTTGTCGAAGATGAAGCCGAGAGGGTATTGGACCGTGACGGTGGCTTTCGCCTGCGCGAAAGCCCGGCCGCCGCCCAGCAGCGCCATCGCGGACACCGCGGCGAGGTCCCTTCTCGATATCTTCAGCATATGCGTCCTCCTTTTGTGTTGTTGTTCAGCCCTTCAAGCCGGTGAAGGTAATGCCCTCGATGAAGCGGCGCTGCGCGAACAGGAAGGCGAGCACCAATGGCGTGATGACGATGGTCGCCGCCGCCATTAGGGGGCCGTAGGCCGTGCCCTCCCCGTTCAGCTTGAGGAAGGCGACACCCAGAGGCGGCGTGTAGAGGCTCTGGTCACTGACGGCGATCAACGGCCAGAAATAGTCGTTCCAATGCGCGACAAACGAGAAGATGCCGAAGGCGATCATGGCCGGGATAGCCGTCGGCGCCATCACGCTCCAGACGATGCCATGCTCGCTCATGCCGTCGATGCGCGCCGCGTCGATGAGGTCGTCCGGCACCGTCATGAAGAACTGCCGCATCAGGAAGATGCCGAACACCGAGATGCTGAATGGCAGCACCAGGGCGGCGTAGGTGTTCAGCAGGCCAAGCTGAAAAAACAGGATGAAGATCGGCAGCGCCACCGCCTGGTACGGGATGACCAGGCAGAGCAGCACCGTCCCGAACATCAGCCCGCGCCCGCGGAAGCGCAGTTTCGCCAGGGCATAGGCGGCGGGGACGTTGACGAGCACCTGCAACAGAAAGATCGCCGACGTCACCAACGCTCCGTTCAACAGGAAGTGCAGCAGCGGCACCTGCGTCAGCGCCGTCCAGTAGTTCTCGCCGGCGCCCCACGATCCCTGCGGCAGCAGATGGAAGCGCGACGAGAATATCTCGTTCTTCGGTTTAAGCGAGGTGGCGACCATCCAGACGAACGGCGCCAGCATGACCACGGCACCACCGAGCAGAACGACATGCCGGAGCAGGCGGGCCGGAAAGCTCAGGCGCTCGCCGTTCATGAGTAATGCACCCGCTTGTCGAGGACGAACACCTTGATCGCCGACAGCGCCAGCACGAAAGCCAGGAAGATGACGACGACGGCCGAGGCATAGCCGTCGCGGAAGAAAGCGAACGCCTCGGTGTAGATGGTGTGCAGCAGCACCTCCGAGGCTTTGTTCGGCCCCCCATCGGTCAGCACCTGCACCGTGTCGAAAACCTGGAATGCGCGGATTGCCGTGATGACCACGGTGAACAGCGTCACCGGACCCAGCATCGGCCAGGTGATGAGGCGGAAGCGGTCGCCCGCGCTGCGTGCCCCATCGACCGCGGCGGCCTCGTAGAGTTCACGCGGGATCGAGGTGAGGCCCGCCATGAACAGCACCATGTTGAAGCCGAGGCTTTGCCAGATGCCGATGCCGCACAGCGTGTAGAGAACGAAACGTCGGTTGTGCAGCCAGTCCTGTCCGGCGATGCCCACCGACTTCAGGGCGAGATTGACCACCCCGAAGCGCTGGTCGAGCATGAATTCCCACACCACCGCCATGGCGATCAGGGTTGCCATCACCGGCAGGAAATAGGCGGCCCGGTAGAAGCTGCGCAGCGCCGAGTCCGCCTCGATGAGCAGCGCCGCGCCAAGACCGAGCGCCACCGATCCCGGCACCACCACCGCGACATAGATCAGGGTGTTGAGCAGCGAGATGCGAGCGGTCTCGTCGTGCGCCATCTCCACATAGTTCGCCACCCCCACCAGCGAGATCGACGGCGCGCCGAGCTGGTAGTCGGTGAAGGAAAGCATGACCACACAGGCCAACGGCCCGACGAGGAAAACCAGCATCAGGAACAGCGCCGGCGCGGTCAGGCTGAGAACGGTCCAGGAATCGCGCCAGCGGCGCCGCGCCGGCAACGGCGGGTGAACGGCGTCAGCCATGGGCGCCATCCGTGGGCGCGGGGCGAAGCCGCCGGCCGTCCATGCCGAACAGCAGGACGTGTCTGGGCGCGATGGCAAGCGTCACCGGCTCGCCGATCCGCCACGCGCCGGATTCGGACGGATCGCAATGCGCCACCAGCGGCGCCCCGGCGCCCTCGACATGGACGTGCAGAAACAGGTCCGACCCGAGATTTTCGCGAAACGCCAGTCGTCCGGTCACACCGGGTTGCCCGGTGGCCGCCGCCAGCCGCCCGGGTCTTATGCCCAGTTGCAGCCTCGTGCCGGGCGCGACGCCGGCCGGCAGCGGCAGGGTCGTTCCCAGCACATCGAGGCCGCCGTTGGTCGCGACGGCGGGCAGCACGTTGATGCGCGGCGTGCCCATGAACTGCGCGACGCGCAGATCGTCGGGATCTCCATAGATCGCGTCAGGAGAACCGATCTGCAGCGGGGTGCCGGCGACGATGAGAACGATGCGATCGGACATCGTCATCGCCTCCGCCTGGTCATGCGTCACATAGATGAAGGTGGTTCCGAGCTGCTGATGCAATTGCGCGATCTCGGCCCGCATATGCACGCGCAACTCGGCGTCGAGGTTGGACAGCGGCTCGTCCATCAGGAAGGCGCGGGGCTTGCGGACCATGGCGCGGGCCAGCGCCACGCGCTGCTTCTGCCCGCCCGAGAGCTGGCCGGGCTTGCGGTGCAGCAACTCCTCGATGCGCAGCGTCCTGGCGACGGCGTCGACATCCTGAGCGATATCGCGCGCGATGCGGCGCACGCCGGGCAACAGCGCCGCGACGCGCAGGCGTTGATACGCCGTCAGCCGGCGCATCCGCAGCGGCACCGCGATGTTCTCGAATACGGAAAGGTGCGGATAGAGCGCGTAGGACTGGAACACCATGGCGATATCGCGTTCGTCCGGCCGCAACCCGTCGACGACGGCCCCGTCGATGGCGACCGAGCCGGAACTCTGCCGCTCCAGGCCGGCGATGATGCGAAGCAGGGTCGATTTGCCGCAACCCGACGGGCCGAGGATGGTGATGAACTCGCCGGACCGGATGTCGAGATCGATACCGTGCAGCACCGAAGTCGCGCCGAACTGCTTGGCGATACCCGTCAGCGTGACCGCGCCCCCCGAAGCCGGGCGCAGTGCCGCCATCGCATCCGGCATCACCACGCGCATCGGAGGCAACACATTGGCGATGCCCATCCTTTTCTCGTTCCGCCCTTGTATCGGCAGCTTCGTGGCCGAAGCCCTTGGTGTGTGGACGGCAAGCCTAGCGGCGGCCGTCTGGTTTGACAATATCTCAGTTTTGCGTCATACAAAAGTAATAAATGTTCAGGGCGTGGCGGCCGCCGGCGGCCCGCGCTATGGTGCCCCGTAGTTCGATGTCCAGGATGTTGAGATCACACGGCTCGCGCAGGGATTTGACGTGACCGGCGGGTCTGAACCGGCGGCGCGCCGGCGTGGCGTGCGCGAGCGCAGGCAGCCGGACAGCGCGCCGGCGCCGGCGGCGCGGGTGTCGATCCTGGCGCTGATCCGTCATTCCACCCGGGCCTTGCCGCCGACGGCGCGGCGGATCGCCACCTTCATCGATGCGCACGCGGAAGACGTCATCCGCATGTCGGTCACCGAGCTGGCCGAACAGACCAGCGCCAGCGAGGGCAGCGTCGTCGGCCTTTGCCAGCGCCTGGGCACCAAGGGGTTCCAGGAACTGAAAATCCTGCTGGCCCGCGACCTGGTCGAGCCGATGCGTCTCATCCACGAGGATCTGCACGAGGCCGACACGGTCGCCGAGGTCGGCGAGCACGTCTTTGCCGCCCACATCGCCTCATTGCAGGAAACCCGGAAGCTTCTGGTCGTCGACTCGCTGTCGCGCGCCGTCGACATGATCCGCGCGGCGCGCCGCATCGAGGTCTACGGCATCGGCAGCTCAGCCCCCATCGCCCACGATCTTGGCTATCGCCTGCTGCAGATAGGGTGCGATGCCAAGGTGCTCACCGATTCCCACATCCAGGCAGTGAGCGCGGCGATGACCGATGCCAGCACTACGGTGATCACGGTCTCGCACTCCGGCAGCACGGTGGAGACCGTGCTCGCCACCAGGCTGGCCCGCGAGACCGGCGCGCGGACGATCGGTATCACGCGCATCGGCAAGTCCCCGTTGGCGCGCTATTGCGAAATCGTGCTGCACACCATCGCCAACGAAACCCGTTACCGCCCCGAGGCCATGAGCAGCCGGGTGGCGCAACTCGCCATCATCGACACCCTGGTCAGCTGCTGCGCTCTCGCCGACACCCGACGCTCCATCGCCAGGCTTGAGCTGAGTGCGCGCGTGCTGGCGGAAAAGCGGTTCTGAACGGCGGGGTGCATCCGATGGCGGATTGCAATTGGCCCGGCGGTGCAGGAACCTCCCGCCCCCCATGACCTTCCCCCTCACCCTAGCTTGACCTCGCCGGCGCCGTGGCACTGCTGCTCTGGGGCGTGCACATGGTCAGACCGGCGTGCAGCGCGCCTTCGGGGCCCGGGCTGCGCGCCCTGCTCGGCAGCGCGCCGGTAGTTTGCCGCATTCCGCCAGGTGCCGCATGCGGCAGCGACGGCAGCCCTCGCGTCCGTCCTGGCGAAACAGCCGCAGGGCTGGCCGGGGACGGCGGCGCGGTCATGCCGCTGCGTTGAACTCCCGGACGGCTTCGATCATGGCGACGATGTTCTCGATCGGCACGCCCATTTGCACATTGTGGATCGGACTGAAGACGAACCCGCCGTCACGGCCGAATATCTCGCAGCGCTCCAGCACCTGTGCCCGCACTTCGCCGGGCGAGCCGAACGGCAGCACCTTCTGGGTGTCGATGCCGCCGCCCCAGAAGGTGA
>CAIMEK010000433.1 GCA_903839965.1 uncultured Acetobacteraceae bacterium
GCCATGCGCACCATGGCGTCGTAGATCGCCGCATCGCCGTGCGGGTGGTACTTGCCCATCACGTCGCCGACCACGCGGGCCGACTTGCGGTACGGCCGGTCGGCGGTGTTGCCGGCCTCCTGCATGGCGAACAGGATGCGCCGGTGCACCGGCTTCAGCCCGTCCCGCACATCCGGCAGGGCTCGGCTGATGATCACCGACATGGCGTAGTCGAGGTAGGAGCGCCGCATCTCCTCCTCGAGCATCACCGGCAGCATGTCGTGGGAAGGGCCGGACCCACCAGGGGGCGTCGTCGGGGGCCCCCCTGGGGGCGGATCCTGGGGCGTATCACTCACGTCGGTCTCGATTCAGGTTGAGCTCCCGGCCCCGGAGCGGGCGGGAGGGGTCGTCATGGTCCGCATGCGGCCCGGCCCGGGTGTTCCCCAAGGCCGTCGCAGACCCGACTCCAGGCCGCGTTCCGCCGCGGTCCGTTCCTAGCACGCCTGCCCCGTTGACGGGAGTCACGCCGGGCGGGTCATGGCCGTCAAACGATGCCTTTTTCCCGCAATTCCGCGATCTCCGCCGCGTCCATGCCGAGCATCCCGCGCAGCACATGTTCGGTGTGCTCGCCGAGCGCGGGCGGGGTGATCCGGTAGGACGCCGGGGTGGCCGACAGCTTCACCGGGTTGGCCACCACGCGCACCATGCCGCCCTCGGCCTGCGGATGCGGCATTTCCACCACCATGCCGCGGGCCAGCACATGCGGGTCGGCGAACACCTCGGAGAGCCGGTTGATCGGGCCGCAGCCGATCTTCAGCGCTTCCAGCCGCTGCACCCATTCCTGGGTGGTATGCCGCTGCATCAGCGGGGTCAGCGCCGCGGTCACCGCGTCGCGGTTGGCCACCCGCGCGCCGTTGGTGGCGAAGCGGGGATCGTCGGCCAGCGGCAGGTCGAACGCCGCGCAAAACCGCCGGAATGTCGGATCGTTGCCGATCGACAGCACGACGTGCCCGTCGGCGGTGGGAAACACCTGATACGGCGCGATATTCGGGTGCTGGTTGCCCAGCCGCACCGGATTCTCGCCCGTGGCGAGGTAGTTCATGGCCTGGTTGGCCAGCCACGCCACCGAGGTGTCGAGCATGCCGATGTCGATCTGCTGGCCCTCGCCGGTGCGATCGCGGTGGCGCAGCGCCGCCAGCACGCCGATGCAGCCGTAGAGGCCGGCGAACAGGTCGGCGACCGGCACGCCCACCTTCTGCGGCAGCCCGTCCGGCTCGCCGGTCAGGCTCATCACGCCGCCGAAGGCCTGGATCAGCGCGTCGTAGCCGGGGCGGGGCGCATATGGCCCGGTCTGGCCGAAGCCGGTGATGCTGCAATAGACCAGCCCCGGGAAATCGCTGCGCAGGTGCTCCCAGTCCAGCCCGTACTTGGCCAGCGCGCCGACCTTGAAGTTCTCCACCAGGATATCGCACTTCGCCAGCAGGCGGCGCACGATCGCCTGGCCCTCGGGGGTGGCGATGTCCAGCGTCACCGAGTGCTTGTTGCGGTTGACCCCCACGAAATAGGCGCTTTCCTCGGTGCCCGGCATGACCGGCGGGCGGAAGCCGCGGGTGTCGTCGCCGGCGCCCGGCCGTTCGATCTTGATCACCTCGGCGCCCAGGTCGCCGAGCATCTGCGTGCAGGTCGGCCCGGCCAGGACGCGGGTGAGGTCCAGCACCCGCAGCCCGGCAAGCGCTCCGGCCGGCCGGTCGGCATCTTCATTCGTGCTCATGCGTTTGTTTTGCCTCAGGGCGTTTGGTTCGGCCTAAACCGTGGCGCTTAAAGACTGCCGGTAGGGAGCGCAACCCGATGGGAGAGTTTTCAACTGTCGAGAATGTACCACTGACGGCCACGCTGGACGAGCGCCTGCTCGCCCGTGCCTTGTCGGCGCGGCACCTGATCCATGGCGCGTTCGTGCCCGCCCGGTCCGGCGCCACCTTCGCGGTGGTGAACCCGGCGACCGGGGAAGAAGTCGCCCGCGCCGCGCGGGGCGGTGCCGCCGACATCGATGCCGCGGTAGAGAGCGCCGCCCAGGCGCAGAAAGCCTGGGCCCGCATGCCCGCCCGCAAGCGCGGCGCGCTGGTGGCCCAGTGCGCCGCCCTGCTGCGCACCCACGCCGAGGAACTGGCGCGGTTGATGGCGCTGGAAAGTGGCAAGGCGCTGCGCACCGAGAGCCGGGTGGAGGCGCAGAACGTCTCCGACATCCTGGAATTCTTCGGCGGCCTGGGCGGGGAACTGAAGGGCGAAAGCGTGCCGTTCGCGCCGGACGTGCTGAGCGTGACCGTGCGCGAGCCGCTCGGCGTGGTCGGCGCCATCATCCCGTGGAATGTGCCGATGCTGCTGATGTCGCTGAAGATCGCCCCGGCGCTGGTGGCGGGCAACGCGGTGGTGGTGAAGTCATCCAGCGAGGCGCCGCTGGCAGTACTGCGGATCTGCGAGCTGATGAACCGCATCCTGCCGCCGGGCTGCTTCAACATGCTGTCGGGTTCCGGCCGGGAGTGCGGCCACCCGCTGGTGGTGCACCCGCTGGTGCGCAAGGTGACGTTCACCGGCAGCGTGGAGGTCGGCAAGGTCGTCGCCGTCGCGGCGGCGGAGAAGCTGATCCCGGCGACGCTGGAGCTGGGCGGCAAGTCGCCCATGCTGGTGTTCGCCGACTGCGACTTCGACCGCACGGTGAACGGCGCCATCACCTCCATGCGGTTCACCCGGCAGGGCCAGTCCTGCACCGCGGCCAGCCGCATCTATGTGGAGCGGCCGATCTTCCAGAAGTTCGTCGATGCCCTGGCCGCCCGGGTGGACGCCATGGTGATGGGTGACCCGCTGGACGAGAAAACCGATATCGGCACCATCATCAGCGCCGCCCAGTTGGCCAAGGTACGGGCCTTCGTCGAGGAGGGCCGGGCGACGCCCGGCGCCACCGCGCGGCTGTGCTCCGCGCTGCCCGCTGATCCGGCCGTGCGCAAGGGCCTGTTCATGCAGCCCGTGATCTTCACCGGGCTCGCCAACGACTCGCGGCTGGTGCGCGAGGAGATTTTCGGTCCGGTGACCGTGGTGTTCCCGTTCGATGATCCCGAGGCGGCGCTGGCGGCGGCCAACGACAGCGATTTTGGACTTGCCGCCTCGGTCTGGACCAACAACCTCAAGCTCGGCCTCGACCTAGCGCACCGGCTGGAGGCGGGCCTGGTGCAGGTCAACCAGAACCTCGTCGTGCAGGCCAACATTTCCTATGGCGGGGTGAAGGCGTCCGGGCTCGGCAAGGAGGCCAGCCTGGAAGCCATGCTGGAGCATTTTACTCATAAGAAGACGATCATGGTGAACTACGGCTAGGCCTGCACTGGCGCTCTCGCCCCGACATGCGATGATGGCGGGTCCTTAGCGGAGGGACCTGCATGGACCGCCTGGGTCTCGGATTGATCGGCTGCGGCGCCATCGCCCGGTCGGCCCACCTGCCTGCCATGGCCACCCTGGCCGACCGCGTGGAACTGCGCGCGGCGGCCGACATCGACGCCCAGGCCGCCGCCGCGGCCGCCGCGCCGTGGGGCGCCCACGCCACCACGGACTGGCGCGCCGTGCTCGATCGGCCCGACATCCGCGCGGTGGTTATCGCCAGCCCGGAATACTGCCACCCCGAGCAGGTCGCCGCCGCCGCCGCCGCCGGCAAGCACGTGCTGTGCGAGAAACCGGTGGCCCGCACCGTGGCCGAGGCGGACGCCATGATCGCGGCGTGCGCCCGCGCCGGCGTGCACTTCCTGGTCGGGCACTCGCGCCGCTACACAAGCCGCTACCTGCAGATCCGCACGGCGCTGGACCGCGGCGACATCGGCACGCTGCGCATGCTGCGCGAGAACGAACGCCGCCCGCGCGCGCTTGACCAGGTCTGGTGGACCCCGCGCCACTGGACCGGCGACCCCAAGGTTTCCGGCGGCGCGCCGCTGATGAACGCCATCCACGAGGCCGACCTGCTGCGCTGGTTCACCGGCGCGGCGCCGCGCGAGGTGCGCGCCGAACTCGCCGTGACCATCCCGGAGAACACCGCCGGGGTGGTCGATTTCCTGTCGTTCACCGTCACCTTCGACACCGGCGCGATCGGCTCGGCGGAAGTGCTGAACTGCGCGCCACCGGGCTATCCGGCCTATCACCAGATGGAACTCTACGGCACCGAAGGCGCCATCCGCGCCCGCGACCACGAACTGATCGGGCTGACCCGCTACGCGGCCGGCGGCGCCGATTTCCCCGGCACCTACGACATGCTGCTGCACAACAAACCCGCCTACGTGCGCGAACTGACGGAACTCATCGAGGCGATCGAACAGGACCGGCCCGTGCGCATGCCGCCCAGCGAAGCCCGCGCCGCCCTCGAACTGGCGCTGGCTGCGGTCGCCTCCGCCCGCAGCGGACACCCCGTGCGACTCGGCGGGGATGCCGCGCCATGAAGTCCGACATCCTCGTCGGCGTCATCGGAGCCGGCCGCCACGCGGCGGCGTTGCTCGACCACGCCACCTCCTTCGGCCGCCTGCGCCTGGCCGCCTGGGCCGCCAGCCCCGACGCCAGCGACGCGGAACTGGCCGCCGGGTTCGCCGCCCGCGCCGGCGCCGCCCGCCGCCCCTGGCAGGAGGTCGCAAACGACGCCGCGCTGACCGCGCTGCTGCTGCACGGCC
>CAIMEK010000434.1 GCA_903839965.1 uncultured Acetobacteraceae bacterium
GGAAGCGAGCAGGATGGCGAGGGTAACGCCAAAGCGCGCCCGTTTGCAGCCGGACATAATTCGTATTGATCTTGGGGAACTGTTTACGGAACGCCTGCAGCAAAATGCTCGTCCCCTCCTCGGCGTCGGGCAGATAAACGACGACCTCGCCCTCCTTCGTCGCCGCGTCGACGTCGGCGCAGGTCTTGAACCCATCCATGTCCCTTGCTTTGGCGCAAGCGGCGCCGAACGCGTCGCTTCCGGCGGCCATGCCGGCCGCGATTCCCCCGGTCCACGCGGTAGCCATTCCCAGCAAGTGTCGCCTGTCAAGCGTCGTCATTTTGCTGTCTCCTCCAGTTAGTCGTTTTCATTACCCGTAGTGGAAATCTTCAACATTTACCGTTCACAGGTTCTTTATCGACCTTCGCTCCCCCTGTTAGACGCGCACGATCCCGCGTCTGCCTAAGCTCATGCCTGCAACCGATCCAACTCCTTCCAATTGAACATGATGCCATGACCAGGCCGGTCGGGCGCGACCGCGTTGCCGTCTATGATCCGCAACGGATCGACGATGTAGCGGTCCAGGTTGAATCCGTGAGCCTCCAGATAAGAACGATTCGGAACCGCCGCCAGAAGATGCACGGTAAGGTCATGCGCTCCATGCGAGGTGACAGGAAGCCCGAACGCCTCGGCCAAATGCGCGATCTTCAGGAAGGCGGTGACACCGCCGCAACGCGTTATGTCGGGCTCAGGGTAGGAAACCCCGCCGCTGGCAATAAGGTGCCGGAACTCTCCGAGGGTATACAGATTCTCGCCCGCCGCCACCGGCACTCCGCCTTCGCGCATGACGCGGACATGTCCGGCCACGTCGTCGGGCGGGATCGGCTCCTCCAGCCACACCAGATCGTAGGGTGCGAAGGCGCGTGCGGCCTGGATCGCAATATCCGCCGTCCAGATCATGTTCGCATCCACCATCAGCGGGAAATCATCTCCGAGATGATTGCGCATCGCGGCCACCCGTTCGATATCCTCGCGCAGCCTGGCGCGGCCCACCTTCATCTTGATGGCACGGAAACCCTTGCCAAGGTTGTCGTCGGTCTGGCGCAGCAACGCATCGAGCGGCAGCTCCAGATCGATGCCGCCCGCATAGAACGGAACGCGAGGGTCGTAGCCGCCAAGCAGCTTCCATAGCGGCAGGCCCGCACGCTTCGCCTTCAGGTCCCACAGCGCAATGTCGAATGCAGACAGCGCCAACATGGTTGGACCGCCGTGGCCGCCGGAATGCAGCGCCCACCAAATGCGGCGCCATTGTGCCTCAATCAATTCGGCATCCGCCCCTACCATGATCGGTGCGATCTCTTGCACGAGCGTCGCATACGCGGCCGCTCCGTTATGTCCGGCTGTGCTGTAACCGATACCCTCCGCACCGTCGGCATCACGCACGCATACAGTCAACAGGTCAAAGGCATCCATGCTACCGTGCGTGCTGTCACTCAGCACTCTCGCCAACTTCACACGGTGGTATCCTGGCTCTACAGTAGTGATCACTGGCATCAGACTGTTCCTGCCTTGTCGCGATTGACCCAGCTTGCCCGCTGAGCATGGCCTCTTCTGCCTTTCTGCCGAACGTTCCGCCACGCTCCCTTTCGGTCGGATCGTTCTGGTGGACTTCCGAACCGGCAGCCCAAAACAACGAGCTCAGTCGTTGGCGGCATCGCCTCCCCCCCCAAAGCTGCGCCACAGGCCCATCGGCCCGGGGGCGAAGATGCGTTCGTCCATGGTCTTCACCTGGGCGGCAAGGACCAGGTCGAATCCAACATGCGGTCGGATATCATGGTCAATTTCGATGCCCGGTGCGACCTCCGTCAGCACGGGGCCATCCGGTCCAAGCACGAATACGCAACGCTCCGTCACGTACAGCACTTGCTGCCCCTTTTGAAGGGCACGCGCCGCGTTAAAGGTCACCTGCTCGACCTGCGGCACGTATTTGCTGAATTGCCCTTCCGACGCAATTGCGACCCGTCCGTCCTCGATCCGCACCTTCAGCCCGCCGGTGGTGAGCGTACCGCAGAAGACGATCCGCGGGGTACGATCGGTGATCGTGTTGAACCCGCCCGGTCCGTTGATCTCTTCGCCGAAGCGGCTGACATTCAGATCACCCTTGGCGTCTACCTGGCCAACCCCAAGGAAGGTGATGTCGAGCCCGCCGCCTTCATAGAAATTGAACTGGAAGGCGGAATCCATGATGGCATCGGCGTTAAGCGCCGGCACGAAGGAGCCGCCGAGGGCCGTGCCCATCATGCCGCCGAACACACCGTGCTCGTTGGTGAACACCACGCGCTCGTTGATTCGCTCCTGCAGTGCGACAAGCGGCAGCTTGGTGGCGGCGCCCGCACCGAGGTTGATCACGTCGCCTGAACGCAACTCGAGCGCGGCGCGACGCAAGATGATCTGTTCCGCCCCGGTCGGCATCGGTGCCAGCTCGGTCAGTGGATGCTTCAGTGCGCCGGCGAAGAATGGGTTCCACCCCGCGGTCGGATCAGCCATTGTTGGCGAGAGCTGGGTCTGGCGTGGGTGGACCGTGACAAAGTCGACCAGCGGGCCCGGAATGCGCACGAACCGTGGATCAAGGCTGTTTGCGCGCGCCAGGCGCTTGACCTGCGCAATCACAATGCCGCCGGAGTTATGCGCGGCGAGCGCCAGTTCCGGTCCGGCAAGCGTATTCGTTTCTTCCTCAAACGAGATGTAGCCGTTCTCGTCAGCCGTGGTCCCTCGGATAATCGCGACATCGATCGGCACCGTCGGATAGTAGAGATATTCGCGGCCGTCGCGCACCTCGTATCGCACCGGCGGATTTCTCGAGCGCTCGTTCATGGCGCCGCCTTCGCGCCGGGGATCGAAGCAGGTGCCCAGTCCCACCTGAGTGAACACGCCGGGCTTGCCTGTGCCCGCCGCGGTCAGCATTTGCACGGCCGCGCCCATGCCGATCATGTAACACTCGAACGCACCCTGCCGTATCAGGTCCAGCAGCCTGGGATGCCGTGCCTTCGAAAAAGAGGCGCCGATCACCCGCCGCAACATGCCGGGATGGGCGAAGTGGTTCATGCCGCCCTCCCCACGCCCTGACCCTGGGCACATCGGGGTGAACAGCGTCAAATCGCGCGGGTGGCCCTCCGCCAGGAAGCGGCGCCCCAGTGCAGCCAGCAGCAGATCGGGCTCCAGTACCGGACCGGTGCCGTGCACCGCGACGGTTGCGCCGTCCGGTATTCGGGCTACCGCCTCATCGGCGCTCAACAGCTTCATGACGCAACCTTCTCTTGCCGCTGTTCAGATCGGAAACGGCGAAAGTGTTCATCGGCCGTGAACCGCCGCCACGACGTTCGCATTGTAGTCGGCTTCCTGATGACAGACCGAGCTGACCAGGCCATGCAGCGCCGGCGCCACCACCGGATCGAAACCGGCGCGCAGGCTCGCCTTCGCGTAGCGCAGCGCCGCTGCCGGACGCTCGGCAAGGACCGCCGCCAACGCCTGTGCCTCCGCTAGCGCCTGACCCGGCGCAACGCAGCGATTGACGAGCCCCAGGGCGGCCGCTTCGGCACCACTCAGCCAACGTCCGGTCGCGACCAATTCGAGCGCCCGCGGCACACCTATCAGCGGCGGCAGGCGCTGCATGGCGCCGGAGCCCGGAACGCTGCCGAGCTTCATCTCGGGAAACCCGATCGCCGCATCCTCAGCGGCCACACGGAGATCGCAGGCGAGCGCCAGTTCCGCGCCGCCGCCGAGCGCATACCCGTGCATGGCGGCAATGCTCACCATCGGCGAAGCGGCGAATCGATCGAAGCAGCGCCAGGTAAGTTCAATGAAACGACGAAGATCCTCGGCTGCAAGTGTACGCATGTATTTCAAGTCTGCGCCCGCCGAGAAGCACCGCGCCACACCGCCCGAGACGATGAGCACAGTCGCTTCCCCCTGCTCCTCAAGCGAGTCCAAACCGGCAACCATGTCGCGACAGGTTGCGGCGTCGATCGCATTCAGCACCTCTGGCCGGTCGAGCGCCAAATGGGCAATGCGGCCCGCACGGACAAGTTCAATGGTCATGCCGGCCGTCTCCCCGCAAAGGACGCGCTCGGGCCATCGGGAGTGCACACGATCTCGATCTGCATACCCATCGCCGGATCCTTTTGTGGTGCGTCCTCACGGTAATGGCTGCCACGCGTCTCTCTTCGCAGCAGGGCGGCCGCGCACATCATGCGACCAACCTTGGCGAGGCTGATCGCTTGATGAATGTCTACCAGTTCCTGTACCGTTCCGGCGGCGAAGGCCCCGCTCCCAAGCGCCTGCAGCAAATCGGCCAGCCCGGCATCGGCACGGGCGAGGCCGGCCGCACTGCGCACGACAAGCACGTACTCAGTCATCAGCCGCTTGATCTCAGCATGTGCGGTCTTTGGGGCACGTGTGCCGCCGCCGACCGCCAGCGCCTGCTCCACGACCGTCCCGGCGTCTGCCCGCGCTGCCCTGTCGGCGCGATCACGCCCGATCTCGGCCGCACGCTGGCCAGTGCGCCGGCCGAACACCTGGCAGCTCAGCAGCATGTTGCCGCCCAGGCGATCCGCGCCGTACGGCCCGGCCGCGTTCTCGCCGGCGGAAAACAGGCCGGGAACATCGGTCTGGCCGAACGCGTCAGTGATCAGTCCGCCGTTGATCGCGTGGCCGAACAGACCGATGCGCATGGGCTCGGCATCAATGTCTATGTTCTTCTTGTCCTTTAGCCAGGTCTTCGAAACCTTCCAAAGCTGAGCAAACCCTTTCAGCGGAATGCGGGTCGGATCGCAACCGCGCACGTCGAGCTGGCAAGCGCCGGCCTCGTCGGTGCGGCCGTCGCGCATCGCGTTCTTCATGCCGATCTCCAGCCAGCGAGAGGCATCGGAGGCGCTGAACGGATAGTGCCTGGCCTTCTTGCTCATTGCGTCCGCAAGCAGGGAGCCATCCTGCATCGTGTCCGGCAGCACGGGGTGGCCGTTGCAATCAAGGAACCGCGGGCCGGTGGCCCAGAACCAGCTGTCCACCATGTTGAGCGCCGGCTTTACGATACCAAAGCCCGCCTGCATGAACTCCATGTTCGCCAGCCGGGCGCCTGCCTGGTAACCGAGTGCATAGCCGTCGCCAGTGATGTCCGGCGGCATCAGGCTGAAACGGAACAGTTGGCCCGCGCCACCCGTCGTCAACACCGTGGTGCCCGCACTGATGATGAGCGGTTTGCCGTCGCGGCTCACGGCATAAACCCCGTGCACTCCGGCGCCGTCCTGTATGAGTGAAAGCACCGTCGCGCCTTCGATCATCGTGACCTGCAACCGCGCAATCTCGCGTTTCAGCGCAACCGTGATCGGTCGCCCGTGGTGCGGGATCTTCCGGTTGCGCGCCCGCGAGGCAAAGTCGCCCTGCGCCACTAGCACCTTGCCGCTCTGCGGGTCGCGTATGAAGTCGATGCCCCACCGGTCGAGGTCCTCCGCCGCGGCGATTGCTTCGTCCACCAGGATGCGCACCAACGACGAATCGGCGCAGCCCTGCGCTGCACGCATTATGTCATCGAAATGGACGTCTGGCGTGTCGAGCGGATCGCCCGCGCCGTCGGGCACCGAGAAGCCTGCCGAAGCAGCGAGACCGACAGCGGTCGCACCAGAGGCGCCGATACGCCCCTTCGTCACCACGGCGGTACGGGCGCCCACACGCGCGGCCTCGTAGGCGGCGCGCAGCCCTGCACCACCACCCCCTACCACAACGACGTCGAACGGCATTCTCTGTGGTGACGCCAGCCTCATACCAGCCCCCGGGGGCAAGCGCTGCGCCGGGATCCGCCGTCATCAAGGTTGCCCATTTGCGAGGCGCTCCTTCTCCGGCCGTCAGTCCGTCCTCGGGCGTTTTCTGATCATTGTCACATGCTCGCCCTCTTGCACGACTTCGCCTCGCTGGTTGATCAGCTGAACGGACTCCCTGACGATCCCAATGCCCGGCTTGCTCTTGCTCTCGCGCTTACTCAACAAGCGCCAGCGTACACGGACGGTATCGCCGAAAAATATGGGGTGCTTGAAGACCCACTTGTCCCATTGCAAGGAGGCAACACCCGTCCCTTGTGTATAATTGGTTCGCCAGCTCAGTCCCTGGGCTATCGAGAGGCCCAGCAGTCCATGCGCGATGCGGGTGCCGAACTCCGTTTTCTTGCAGAACTCCTCGTCCGTATGGACCTGGCTGTAATCGCCGGTCAGCCCCGCGAAGGACATCACGTCGCTCTCCGTTATCGTCCTGCCGGGGGAAAGCCTTTCGTCCTTCTCGTTGAAGTCCTCATACCACAAGCCGAGCACAACTGGCTCTGGACGGTCGCTCGACATAGTCGGTGACTCCCTTCAAAATCCCTGATCAGCCCCATGGGCTGCTCAGAGAAGAGCCGTGCATCCATCGGTTTCAGGCCGGGGTTGGCAATTACACTGATCATACCCATCGCGCTCGCAGCGGCGGTGCGGTCGGGATTGGGTCTGATCTCCGGCAAACCCGGAAGGCAGCGTCGGTCATGGCTTATGCTTCGCTTCCGGTTGCCCCCGCTCCCGTGGAACGTGCGGTGATTCCGGCGCCCTGATATGTTGCGCGAACGGCCGCATCCGCATCCGCACGCAGTCGCAGGTTTCCGAGCCAGCGGCGGTCGTCGCGGTGCGGATGGTCGATGCGGAAATGATCGCCCCGGCTTTCCTGACGCGCCGCGGCCGATCTCGCGATGGCCAGCGCAACCACGACCGCCCGACCGATCCAGCTGCGCAAGCCGCCATCCGCCCTGATCTCCGCGTGGATTGCCACAAGTTGCGCCACCGCCGCCTGCAGCCCAGCGGCCTCGCGCACTGCACCACAGCCACCCTCAAGCGCGAGCCGGATGCGGGCTAGGCGAGCTATATCCTGCGATTCCATCGTGGCCAGCAGCAACTCCGGCGAGGCCGCGCGCGGTGCCCGCCAGGAAAGGCCTTTGCCGCGGGCGTGATGCGCGGCCTGCTCGCCGGCCATGGCGCCGAGCGCAATAGCGTCCGTGCCTCCACACGTCGCCAGACGATGGGCGCCATGGGCGCCCCCGGCAACCTCGCCAGCCGCGTACAGGCCCGCGACGGCAGTGGCGCCACCGGCGTCGGTGGCGATACCGCCCATAAGATAGTGCTGGGTGGGTTGCACCTCGATCCGCGCGGATCGCGAATCGACGTTCAGCGCCTTCAGCGCGCGGCGAATCTGGGAGTAGCTCAGCGCATCGTCCGGTGCCATCTCGCTGAGATCGTAGTAGACGGCACCGGACCTCGTGCCCCGGCCCTCGCGCACTTCGCGGAGGATCGCGCGCGACATGACGTCCTTGCTGGGGGGCGGCTGGGTGCGGAGGAACTCCTCCCCACGGGCGTTCAGCAGTCGCACGCCTTCAGAAAAGGCCATAGTCGGCAGTTCCATGCCCGCAACGGCCGCCGGCGCGACCGCGACCGTCGGTTCGAAGGAAACGAATTCCATGTCCACCAGTTCGGCGCCCGCCTCCAGCGCGAGCGCATAGCCAGTGCCCTCGGTGCCCGGAAAATTCGTGGTCCTTTGAAACAGCCAGCCTGCCCCGCCGCTCGCCAGCACGACCGCCGGCGCCGCAACGTGAACCCAGGCCGCCCCGTCCTGCAGGGCAACCAAGCCACCGCACACTGCGCCGTCATGCACATCAAGGTCGACCAGGAACCCACCCGCGACAAACTTTGCCGATGGCTTCAACCGCCCGAGCAGAAGCTTGCGTGCCTCGGCTCCCACCATGTCCATGCTGTAGACCGCCCGCGGCCAGGACACGCCGGCGGCCTGCCGGCGCGCCAGCTTGCCGTCTACCATGCGAAACGGGACGCTGAGGCCTTGCAGAAATCGCGTTTCGGGGCCGATGCGTTCGACGATGGCGGCCAACAGGACGGGGTTGTTGACGAAGCCGCCGGCGAGGAACATGTCGTTGAACAGCGCTTCCGGCTGGTCTTCGGGCGCGTCGCCAAGCGCGGTGGCAAAACCGGCCATGCGCAGCGAGGCGCCGGCGGTCCCGCCGACAAGGACGACCCGCGCGCCAGCTTCCTGTGCCCGCGCAGCCGCCATGAGGCCAGCCATGCCACTACCGGCTACCAGGACATCCGCTTCCAACTCTTCCATGGGAGATTCTTTGCGACCTCTGGCTGGTATTCAGCTTTCCCAATTCACCGCAACGGTTTGGACGTTCAGCCTTTCTGCCGCATTGCTCGGAATACGAGCGTCCGTTGTAAATTTAACTCTATCATAGCGCCTGAGGCCCCGCAAGATTTTCCCGCCCTCGCGATCCCGCGCTCACAGGCTGATGGCTCCCGCGGAGAGACGCAGCGCCTCCGAAAAATCGGCCGCGATCTGCAGAATCTTCGGCACGGCGGCTTGGATGAGCGAATCGATCGACATCCTCCCCCCGTCGACGGTCATGCTTACGCCGCCGGTCACGTGCCCCTCCGCATCGAACACCGGTGCGGCCACGGTGCGAAGCTGATACGCATTCTCGCCGTCGGAAACCGCATAGCCGCGCGCCTTCACCTCGCGTAGCCGTTTCAGCAGTTCGTCAAGCCCGACAAGGGTGCCTTCCGAGAGCTTGACGCGTTCGCTGCTTCCCAAACGCGCAATCTGCTCGGCCTCGGGAAGGTACGCCAACATGCAATGGCCGAGTGCCGCGGCATAGGCAGGGAAGTGGCGCCCCGGCCGCCGGTCGCCCTTGTAGCGCAGGACTTCCGAATCGACGCGCTCGAGATAGACCACGTCGCCGCCGTCGAGCGTGCCGAGCGATACTGCGTCCACCAGGCTCGGTACATAGGCCCGGAACAACGAGCGCGCATACGTCCTGAGATCCTGGTCGAGTAAGGCGAGATAGCCTAGCTCAAGGCATTTTAGGGTCAGCCGGAAACGGCGAACGGGTACCGGTCGGAGGTAGCCGAGGCTCACCAGAGTATGGATCAGCCGGAACGCGGTGCCCCGATCGAGATCGGCAGCAGAGGCTGCCTCGTTGATGGTCACGGTCTGGCGGTCCGGGCCGAAGGCCTGCAGCACCTTGAAGGCCTTCAAGACGGACTTGACGACACTCTTTGGGTTCTCCGCGGCCAATGGGGGACCGCTGCCTAGCGATACAAGCGTGCTCACCTGCCGCTCTCCCGCCGTCAGGATCGGCTCGGCAGCTGCACGGTCGCCTCGCCCGTCGAGGTCACCTCCCCCTTGTCGTTCTCAGTCCAGATCTTGACGTCGACAAATTGGGAATCGTTATCAACGAACTTCTTCGTCACGGTTCCGCGGCAGGTCATCGCCACCCACGGCAGGTTGACGCGCTGGTACTTGGTGCCGATCTTCCTGACCCAGCCCTTCGGACCGGCCCAGTCCGTCAGCAGCTGGCCGAGGCAGGCGGCCTTAAACAAGCCCTGCACGATCACCGCCTTCTGGCCCCGCACCCGGGCGTACGGTTCGTCGAAGTGGATGCGCGAAAAATCGTTCGAGGCGGCACAGTAGCGGACGAGGTCGACGGTCGACGGAGTCTTGACCAGCTCGGGCAGCGCCATGCCGACCTCGACATCCTCGTAGTAGAGCTGCGTGGCGGCCATTTTCAGTGCTCCCTCGGCATCGAGACGTCGTAACTACGCACGTGGCCGTTGCGGACTTTCGCGACCAGCGCGCCATCCTGGTTGCGCAGCACGTTCTCGCGGATGCGGAACAGCAGCCGCCCGGAGCGGCCTTCGCGCTCGAAGATGTCGGTGTAGGTCACCTCGACTGTGATCCGGTCGCCGGCGCGGACGGGCAGGAAGTATTCGACTTCGTTGAAGGCGTTGCCCCCGCCGGTGTTCTTGTAAGGGAGGTGGTCCACCCAGTCATCGAGCAGCAATTCTTTGGTTTCCACCGGATCGAGCGCAGCGAAGAACGTCGGCGATGCTGAAATGCCGCCGAACCGCCCTTCCTCCGCGGCGTAGGCGGCGTCATGCCACAGCGGGTTGGCGTCGAGGAACGCATCGGCGAAGCGGCCGATCCAGGCCGCTTCGACCTGATAGGTGAAGGTGCCCGCGACCGAGCCCAGGCACAGATCCTTGCGCATCTCTTCGGTGATCAGCGAAATATCGCGGGGGTCCTTGTAGTCGGCTCGCAGCGGCAGCGTAACGGTCGCATTGCCGGTCGTGGTGGTCTCGCCCCTGCGGTTGCGGCTCCAGATTTCGCACTCGACCGCACGCTCCACGATTGCCGTTACCGTGCCGCCGAAGGTAAGCATATCGCCGGCCACGTCCATGCGACGGTACTCGCACTTGAGCCGTTCGAGCCGGCCGCGCGGTGCAACCCAGTCGCTGAGGAGCTGGCCGAGGATGGCTGCCTTGAGCGGGCCATGGATCAGAGGTCCGGGAAGGTTGCGCTCGCGCGCGGCACGTTCGTCGAAGTGAAAGGCGGTCCAGTCGTTCGTGGCGGCGGAGAATTTCACTAGGTCGGTGATGCTGATCGGACCCCTGGTCAAGGTGGGCAACGCCATGCCGACAGTGACGTCTTCGAAAAAGATCTGCTCGGGCATCACGCGGCCTCCTCTCGATTCTCGCCGCCCTCGTAGGCGATGGCGGTGCTGCGGCCGGTACCCACCAACTCGCCCTCCTGGTCGATGCAACGGACTTCAATGATTGTGAACAGCATGCGCCCGGTCTTCGCCGACCCGTGCTTCTCATAGAGATCGACGATCCGGCTGTAGAGCCGTAGCGTGTCACCGGCACGCACCGAACGGTGGAACTGCCATTCGGAACCGCCGTCGATGCTGTACTTCCATGGCCGCGGTCGTTCCAGTCCACAGAGGTCCGCGGCGATGATGGGATCGGGGCAGAACAGCGTCGGCGGCACGACGCCCTCCACGGCCGCGCCCCCCTCGCCGCAGTGACGCACGGCTTCGCTGAACCGCCGCAAGTCGCCGACTTCCACGTTGATGAGGTAAGGCCCCTTCTCAACCCCGATGCGGGCACGCAATTCGTCGGCGATGATGGATTCCTGCCTCATTCTCCATGACCTTTCAATAACGATTGCCTGCAGCCTCAGATGACTTGGTCCCGACGAAAAGCCTCGATCTCTTCGGCAAAGTAGCCGGCAAAGCGGAGGATTTCGTCGCGGTGCTGCCGGGCGGCCGCCGCGCTCTGCGAACCTGCACCGACGTCTTCAAGAATTTGCAAGAGAAGCCTGGCATCTTCAGCGGGCCCATGGCCAAATCGATCGCGAGAA
>CAIMEK010000435.1 GCA_903839965.1 uncultured Acetobacteraceae bacterium
GCGAGGCCCGCGCGCTGGCCAAGCTGAACCACCCGAACATTGTCACCGTCTATGAGTTTGGCGAGAGCGGCGGATTGTTCTACCTCATCATGGAATTCGTGGACGGCGTGAATCTCCGCCTATTCGAGCTCTCGCGCCGCCTTACGCCGGCCGAGGCGCTTGCAGCGATTCCGCAACTCAAATTATTTTTGACAGGTAAGTGCTCGATTTCATTAGGGGTTAGGATTCCCTGCGCATGTTTGAGCAGATTCGCATTCGTTTTTATGTTGACAAACCGCCTGGCATCTGACATATTACATATATGTCAGATACAAACGCCATTATTCCCCGGTCCAAGATGCCCCCTCCGGAGCGAGAGCTCCGTTCGCAACTGTCCCAGTGGGTCGGCCAGCGGGGCATGCTTCGCGGCAGTCTGCTGGTGCGACGGAGAGTCTGCGGAAAGCCTCGCTGTAAATGCGTCAACGGGGCCAAGCACGAAAGCCTGTACCTGGTGATCAGCGAAGGCGGAAAATCCCGCCAGTTGTTTGTGCCTCGGGATTGGGAAGCGACGGTTCGCCAGTGGGTACAGGATTACCACCGGGCGCAAGAGTTCATGGAAGAACTCTCTCAACTCTTTTGGGAGAAGGTTCGTAAACGGCGGGCATAATCATTCTGCGACGAATTCTAGCTTACGGACGGAAGGTGATGGGCTGGGAGAAGCCCCTGGATGCGATTCGGGACACTCGCAAACGGGCACAGATTCCCACGCGGGTCATCCTGCGCAGCGTGGTGGTCATGTTCCTCAGCCGCATGGGCAGCCTCCATGCGCTGTCTCAATCCAGCCCCAGCAGCTTTTGGAAGAAGTGGTTGGGCAGGGATCTGCCTTCCGACGACACCATCGGTCGGGTCTGCTGTCTGGTCCCGCCGCAGGACATTCGCAGGGTGCAGCATCAGATCTATACGCGGCTGAAACGAATGAAGGCGTTGGCCGACTTGGTGCCGAGGATCTCGCTGGCGGTCGTCGATGAGCACGAATCTCATGCGACCTACAAGCGGCATTGCGACGGATGCTTGCAACGAACCATCCATGCCGAAGACGGAGACCGTATCCAATACTATCACCGGTACGTGGCGGTTCAGTTGGTGGGCAAAGACGGCTGCCTCATGCTGGATGTGGAACCCACCCTTCCCGGCGAGGACGAGGTGGCAGCCGCGTTACGATTGCTGGACCGGGTGGTGCGAGACTATCCACGCGCTTTCGATGTGATCGCCGGCGACGCCAAGTACACCGACCCGCGGTTCTTTCATTGGGCCTTGGACCATGGCAAACATGCCCTGACGGTGCTCAAGAACGAAAACCGCGATCTGCTGGCCGACGCTCGTCGCCTCTTTGCGGACATCCCGGCGGTCTCGATGCGGTATCTCGCCCGCCAACTGGAGTGCTGGGACCTGGAAGGATTCACGACCTGGCCGCAGGTCCGAGTCCCTGTCCGCGTCGTCTGCAGCCGGGAATCCTGGACGGTCCGGCGACAATTGGACGACCAGGAGGAAGAACTCGACACCGAATGGTTCTGGGTCACCACGCTGCCCACAGCAATCGCCTCCACCCTCGCGACGGTCCGGCTCGGGCACAACCGCTGGGCCATCGAGAATCACGGATTCAACGAACTGACCACCCGCTGGCACGCCGACCACGTTTACAAGCATGATTCCGATGGAATGCTGGTTCTTTGGTTGATGGCGATCGTCTGCCAGAACCTGTTCCTCTTCTTCTACCAGCGGAACCTCAAACCCGCAGTGCGAGCGGTCGCCAGCATGCTCCACATCTCCCGAGTGATCGCCGCAGAATTGTATGGGAACATCCCCGCCCGACCTGAACCGGCCCCCACGTGAGTGCGTACCCGAACCCCACCTCGACCCCAGCCGCCTTCGTCCGCCCGCTCACGCCGCCGCCCGGCCCCCTCCCTGCGCCAAAGACCTCCCAACGGACATTGCGAACCTCCTCCATCCCAATTCCGATCCCAAACCCTTGTCCACGTTGACCTCCGTGACAATCTTGCGGAATCGCTGACACGCCCCGATTGCGCGTGACGGCGCGGAACGAAATGTCTATCCTATACCGGTCGAACGGACCTCGGATGGATTTCGCTAGAGAAAAGGATATTCCATGAGAATGCATCGGTGTTTGTCTGTGTGCGTTGCCCTGGTTGCGATGGTCTGCGCGGGGAGCACGCTGTCGGCCGCGGCGAACTACGACGTTTACATCGCGATCGGGCAGTCCAACATGGACGGCAGAGGAAAGGCCACGGACCTGACTGCCGAGCAGCAGAAGCCTTCCGACA
>CAIMEK010000436.1 GCA_903839965.1 uncultured Acetobacteraceae bacterium
CGGCCCTTGGCGGGGTCGAGGGGCAGAGCCCCTCGCCTTCCCCTCGCCTGAACCTTTCAGCTTTTCCGCTGCCAGTCCTTGAGTGCGATGCGCGGCACTTCCTCAAGTTCGCTGGTGCGCGTGTACCAGCCGCTGCCGTGCATCCGCCCGACCAGGTCGAGCCGGGGCGTGTCCACGTAGGCGCGTTCGCCATCGAGCAGGCAGTCGTCGCGCACGTGCATCGCCAGCACCTCGCCGACCACCAGGGTGCGGTCGACGTTGAGGTCGATCAGCATGGTGCGGCGGCATTCCAGCGCCACCGGGCTCTCGGCGATGCGTGGCGGCTTCACCTTCACGCTCGGCAGCGTGGTGAGCCCGGCCTCGGCGAGTTCGTCGACCTCGGGGGGGAACTCGATGGCGGTGATGTTCATCTGCCGCAGGTTGTCGTGGCCGACCAGGTTGACCACGAACTCGCCGGTTGCGCGGATATTGTTGCCGGTGTCCTTGGCATCGCCCGGCCCGCGGCCGCCGATGCCGATGACCACGGTGGGCGGGTCCTGGCTGAACGCGTTGAAGAACGAGAACGGCGCGGCGTTCAGCCTTCCCTGCAGGTTCTGCGTCACCACCCAGGCAATCGGTCGCGGCACCACGGTGGAGATCAGCAGCTTGTAGCGCTCCTGCAGCGAGATCGTCTCGAAGTCGAACAGCATGGGGTCCCTCGCGGGGCTGGATCAGGCGTTCAGAGTGGTCCGGGCCTGCGCCGCTGTCCAGCCGCCAGCGCTAGCTCACCAGGTTGGCCGGCCGCTGCCCGGCCAGCACGGCGTCGATGCCGTCCAGCACCACGTTGCCCATGTCGTCGCGCGTCTCCACCGTCGCGCTGCCCAAATGCGGCAGCAGCACCACGTGTTCCAGCGCGCGGTAGCCCGGGTGCACCGCCGGCTCGCCGTCGTACACGTCGAGCCCGGCGAAGCCGACCTGGCCGGAGCGCAGCCCCGCGATCAGCGCCTCGTCGTCGATCAGCGTGCCGCGCGCCGCGTTCACCACCACCGCGCCGCGCGGCAGCATGGCGATGCGGTCCGCGTTCAGCCACTTGCGGGTGATGTGGTCGCCCGGCGCGTGCAGCGACAGCACCTCGCTGGCGGCCAGGAACGAGGCGTCGTCATCGTGCCAGATCGCGCCGCCCTCCAGCTCCGCCGGCAGGCGCGCCACGTCGCGGTAGTGCACCTCCATGTTGAAGGCCGCCGCCATGCGGGCGAGTTCGCGCCCCACCCGCCCCAGCCCGAAGATGCCGAGCCGCTTGCCGCTGACCCGTTCGCCCAGCAACAGCGTCGGGGCCCAGCCCGTCCAGCGCCCGGAGCGCACCAGCCGCTCGCCCTCGCCGGCGCGGCGGGCGGCGGCGAGAATGAGCAGAAAGGCCAGTTCGGCGGTGGCCACCGACAGCACGTCCGGCGTGTGCACCACCGCGATGCCGCGCGCGCGGGCGGCCTCCAGGTCGATGTGGTCGTAGCCGACGCTGATGGTGCCGATCACCTTCAGACCCGCCGGCAGCGCCCGGATCAGCGCCGCATCCAGCCGGTCGCTCGGGCAGCACAGCACCGCATCCGCATCCTGGGCCAGGCGCGTTAGTTCGGCGTCGGCGTACTGCTTGTCCGTGGGGTTCAGTCGGGCGTCATAGTCGCGCGCCGCGCGCGCTTCGATGGCGGGCGGCAAACGGCGGGTACTGAACAGGACGGGCCTGGCCATGGCAGCAACTCCAGATCGGTTCGAATGCGGTTTCGGGGGGACGGGAACGGGGAATCCCCCTCATATGGCAGGTGCGGTGGAAACCGAAAGGGTTGCGCCGACGCTTGTGTGGGTCGCGCCGCGCTCCTAGCTTCGTCGGCCCGGGCAATGGAGGCGACCATGGTCAAAGTGCGGATGTGCGAGCTGACCGGCGGCGAGGCGCGCGCGGAATACGCCGCCAACCCGGTCATCCTGTTGCCCATGGGCAGCTACGAGGACCAGGGGCCGCACGCCCCCATGGGCGACTACCTGCTGGCCGACGCCATCGCCGAGCGCATCGCCCGCCGCGCCGGCGAGCGCGGCACCCGCACGCTGGTCGCCCCCGCCATCCCGTTCGGCGGCGCCGACTATTTCGGCTCCATGCCCGGCGCCATCTCGCTCGGCCAGGCGACCCTGCGCGCGGTCATCGGCGACATGCTGGGCTGCCTGCTGCGCCACCAGCTGACCCGGATCGTGGTCATCAACGGCCACGCCGGGAACTCGCAGGCGATCCATGACATGACCCACCCGATCTGGGTCGAGCGGCGCATCCTGATTCCGAGCCTCTATCTGTGGAAAATCGGCTATGCGCTGCTGCCGAAGATCCTCGGCGCGGAGCAGGCGGTCAAGGTTTCCGGCCACGGCGCCGACCCGCTGACCAGCATCGGGCTCTATCTGTTCCCCGACCTGATGCGCCCCGACCTGGTGCCCGCAACGCACCCGCTCGGCGAAGTGCTGGGGCTGCCCATGGCGGCCTACGGGCTGGCTCGCTTCGAGGGCGTGCCGGTGGACGTGCCGGTGGAATACCACGAGGTTTCCCACGATGCCGTTCGCGGCGGCGATCCGCATTTGTCCTCGCGCGCCACCGGCGAGGCGCTGGTCGAGCAGCTCACCGAA
>CAIMEK010000437.1 GCA_903839965.1 uncultured Acetobacteraceae bacterium
AGGCCCTTGGATCCCATTCGTTTTTTTGGCTGCTACGCAGCCAAGCAAGTGAAGGGTTCCAAGGGCCACACGGCCCTTGGCGGGTCGAGGGCAGCGCCCTCGCCTTGCTAAATCTTGACGTCCGACAGGAACCCAAACCGTGCCTTCGCCCCGGAGAACAGGAACTGTTGGTCCGAGCCCGCGAGGATGAATCGCGCGCCCATTTTCAGGTAGCGGGGGGCCCATTCGTCGTCGTAGACGCCGCCCACGCCGGCGTATTTGCCGTGTTTCTTGCAGGCGGCGATGACGGCTTCGTAGGACGCCACCACCTTCGGGTGGCCGATCTGGCCGGCGATGCCCATGTCGGCGCTGAGGTCGGACGTGCCGATGAACAGGCAGTCGATGCCCGGGACGGCGGCGATCGCGTCGGCGTTGGCGACGGCCTGGGCCGTCTCGATCATGCCGATGACCAGGATTTCGTTGTTGATTTCCCGCTGCGCCACGTCGTGGGCCGGGGGCATGAAGCCGTGGCTGGCGACCGGGCCGCCCCAGCTGCGATGGCCTTGCGGCGGGAAGCGGAAGGCAGAGGCGATGCGTTGCGCCAGTTGCGGCGTGTCGACATGCGGGATGATGATGCCCTGGGCGCCATTGTCGAGCGCTCGGGTACCTTCGTCGAGCGCGTCGGTGCATACGCGCACCAGCGGGGCGATGCCGACGGGCAGCGCAGCCATGCAGAGTTGCGTGGCTTCCTGGACGCTGAAGGCGCCGTGTTCCATGTCGATGAACAACCAGTCGTAGCCGGCGGCCTTGGCCAGTGCCGGGGTGGCCACGGTGCGCAGGTGGTGCACGCCGAAACCGATGGAGACCTGGCCGGCGCGCAGCCGCGCCAACGAGGGGTTCGGGATGATGGGCATGGGTTCGCTGTTCCCTGGAGGTGGGGGCGTCAACCTGCGCCACGTTGCGCGGCGCGCCAAGCCCCGACCGGCCTGCCGGTTTCCGGCATGGCGATTTGCACCGCGAACACCGCGGCCATTCCGGCGACGGCGAGCGCCAGGAAGGCGGCGTGCATGCCTGCGCTGGTGGCCAGCCAGCCGGCCAGCACGGTGCTCAGGGTTGCCCCCAGGCCGATAGCCAGGCCGACCAGGCCGAGGCAGAGGTTGAAGCGGCCGGAGTCGCGGGCAAGGTCGGCGGCGACCAGCGGCACCAGCACGCCGAACGCGGTCGCGGAGACGCCGTCGAGCAGTTGCGCCACCACCACCAGGGAGGGGTCGGCGGAGCTGGCGAACAGCACCGCGCGCAGCGGCAGGGCGGCGAAGCCAAGCAGCATCAGCGGCCGCCGGCCCCAGCGCTCGGCGAAGCCGGCGGCGGTGGGCGAGAGCAGGGCCACCACGATTTGCGGACCGACGATGCAGGCGGCGATCAGCAGGTTGGCGACATCGCCGGCCCGTTTGGTCAGCGCCCCGGCGGCGAGCGGCAGCAGCGCCGCGTTGCACAGGTGGAACAGCACCACGCAGCCCATGAAGGCCAGCAGGCGCGGGTCGCCCAGCAGGCGCCAGACGCTGCCCGGCGGCGGCCGGGGCAGGGCGGCGATGGAGGTGCGGATTTTGCCGCCGCTGAGGCCGGTTAACGCGGCCAGTGCCGGCACGGCCAGCAGGGCGGCGAGCCAGAACACCGCGCGGCTGTCCAGCAGGGTGCCGCAGATGCCCATCACCAGGGCACCGGTGGCATTGCCGAGGGCGGCGTAGCGCGCATTGCGGCCGATGCGCTCGGCGAAACCGTTCGGCCCGGTGAGCGCCAGGGTGACCGCCGCGATCGCCGGCGCCATCAGGCAACTGGCGAAGCCGTGCAGCGCCTGGGCCGACATGACGGGGAGCGGCAACGGCCAGGCGGCCAGCAGCACGGCGCTGGCGCCCACCAGCAGGATGGCCGCCAGCACGGCGGTTCGTTTGGTGCGGGCGGCGTCCACCAGCAGGCCGGCGGGCACCTGGCTCAGCACGGTGACGGCGGTGCCGACGCCGAGCGCCAGGCCGATGCTGGACTGGGTCCATTTGTTGCCGGTGAGATAGACGGCGATGAACGGGCCGAACCCGGTCTGCAGGGTTGCGACGAAGAAGTTCAGCCAGTCCAGGCCGGCCAGGGGGGGGGTGGAGCGGGGTTGGGACATGGCCGGCACTTAGGGGCTGACCGCTTTGATCGGCCTGTCCGGGCCCTTGTAGCCGGGGGCGGCGCGGATGTGGTCGGCGTCGAGTGCGAGGGTGATGGTCAGCCCGTCCTTCTCCGGGGCGAACGCCAGCGCCGACCAGGTGACCGCGACGCGGCGGTTGCCGACGCCGAGGAAGCCGCCGACGTCGAGCACGGCGGCGACCGGGTGGCCTTCGCCGTCCACCAGCACGTCGACGAGGCGGCCGATATCCTGGGCGGGCTTGTCGGGGGGGAGGATGCGCACGGGGTGGCCGAGCAGGCTGTCGGCCACGCCGGCGGGAACGACCTGCAGCGAATCGGCATGCGCAGGGGCAGCCGTGAATGTGGCAAGGAAAAAGATAAAAAGCCCCAAAAATGGCAAATTGGGGCCGGAATGTGGCCGTTGGCCCAAAATTCTGACCTCTCCGCTACGGATACAGACGATCCTCTGCTGCCATAGATGGTGCAACAATGGCTGTATCCAAGATTACCTATCCTGAATTCTAGTATTATCTATGTGATATTCGTCCACCACGTTCATAACGTGGTGTACTAAAACGCGCGAGCGTGGCTCAACTGTCGTGGATCGGCACGAAGCTGCCGGCCGGATGCGTTCTGCGTGCACGACGAGGCCGGCGGCCTCACAAGGGGGCCGTTGCCGCAGCCAAATGGCTGCGTGGGTGCCTGTTATGCGGAAATGAACCCGCCGGTGCCGGTCCGCACCCGCGCCTGAACCGCGCGGATGCGGGGCGTGGCGTTCAGGTCAGTGCGTCGAGAAGTCGAGCTGGCGATAGACGATCCGGCCGCCGAGCACGGTCATTTGCGGCACCAGCGCGACATCGCCGAGGAACACCTCGCTGGCGCTGTCGATGTAACGCATCGGCTTGGCGACCTGCTTCAGCACCGCCACGTCCGCGAGCGCGCCGGGGGCGAGCGTTCCGAGTTCGCCCGCCTTCCTGAGCTGCTTCGCGGGCGCCACGGTGCAGGCGGCGACGACCTCGTCCAGCCCGAGGCCGAGCGAAAGGTATTTCGACATCAGGTAAGGCAGGCCGAACGCGTAGCTCATATAGGCTGTCATGGCGGTCAGGTCGGTGCTGATGATGTCCGGCGCGAAGCCGTCGGCGAGGGCGGCCTTGGCGGGCGGGAAGCCGAAATTGCTGCGGCCGTTGCAGGCATCGAAGATGACGCCGCGCGCGCGGGCCTCGCGGATGCCGGGCAGCACGCGGCCATCCTCGCCGATGATGGTCGGCCCGGCCCGGTGGAAGCAGTGGCAGAACACGTCGCCCGGGCGCAGCAGCTCGGTGATCTTGTCCTGGGTGCAGGGCGCATTGGTGACGTGGACGACGACCTGGCAGCCGATGCGGCCGGCGATTTCCAGCGTCGCTTGCAACGGGCGCAGGCCAAGCTCGCCGACGATCTCGCGGCCAAGCCGCACCTTCAGCCCCAGCAACTGCCCCGGGTAGCGCGCGAACAGCCGCACCAGCGCGTCGGCATCATAGTGCCGCGGATCGACGTTTTCCGGATAATGCCCGGTAACGATGCCGGTGGGGGAGACGTTCACCAGGCTGAACACCCGCATTTCGTTGAAGGCGACCGCCGTGTCGACGAAGTTGCGGTAATTGGCCAGGCCGGCGCTGCCGGCGTCGACCACGGTGGTGACGCCCTGCGGCAGGCAGTTGGGGTCGGCGCGGACGCCCATCGAGGTGCCGCCGGCGAACACATGGGCGTGGAAGTCGATCAGGCCGGGGACGACCAGGCAGCCCTGGGCGTCGATCTCGATGCGGCCGTCGACGGCGCCGCCGCCGACATCGACGATGCGCCCGTTGGCGATGGCGACATTGCCGAGGGCGTGATGCTTCCTGGCAGGATCGATCACGGTTCCGTTCCGGATCAGCAGATCAACCGTCATGGCACACTCCCGCAATGATCTTGTTCAGCCGCGCGCCTTTTGTGCGTTCATGCGGACTGGGCTGTCAACGGGGCCGCCGGCGCCGGGGGACGGCTTTGCGGCCTGATCAGATCGGCGGCTGCCGGGTTGGCCGGATCATTGCCGTGTCGAACCCCAGTTCCCGCGCGCGCCCGATCAGCGCGGCCTTCGCCGCCTCGCCCGGCGTCGGATCGCGGTGCAGGATCCAGAGGTAGGTGCCGCTCGGCTCCCCGACAATGGACCACGTGTAGTCGTCGGCGTGATCCAGCACCCAATAGTTCCCGACATAGAACGGCCCGAAGAACGACACCTTCAGCTTTGCGTTGCCGGACCCGGCGACGACCTTCGCCTTTGCCTTGGCGGAGCGGGCCGGCCCGTCGGGCGCACCGGCGCGGCAGGTGTTGAGCACGTCGATCAGCCCGTCATTGCGCAGGCTGTACTCGGCCGTCACCCCCTCGCAATCCCGCTCGAAGCCGACCTCGTAGCGGCCGAGTTCGTACCAGCGCCCGAGGTAGCGCTGGAGATCGACCTGCTTCGCCGGCTCCGGAACGCGCGGATTGCCGACCGGGCGGGCGGCGCAGCCCACGATGGCGCCGATGGCAAACAGTGCCGGAAGCGCAAGGTGCAGGACCCCGAAACGCTGATGTGACAAGCTTGCTTCCTCGCAATTCCAATCCGGTTGTACACCCTACCCGATTGACCGCGAAGGGTGGCTTTGCGACCGCGCGAGGATCGCCTATCTACCAACCGATGCCCGGAACATTGCCGGAACTCTTTGCTTCGTGGTTTGCCCGCCAGGGCTGGACGCCGCGGCCGCACCAGATGGCGGTGCTGGCGGCGGCCGCGGCCGGGCGGAGCACGCTGCTGGTGGCGCCGACCGGGGGCGGCAAGACACTGGCCGGCTTCCTGCCGAGCCTCGTCGAGCTTCACGCGGCGCCGCGGCCGGGGTTGCACACGCTCTATGTCAGCCCGCTGAAGGCGCTGGCGGCGGACGTGGCGCGCAACCTGATGCGGCCGGTCGCGGACCTGGCGTTGGACATCAGCATCGCCACCCGCTCCGGCGACACCTCGGCCGAGCAGCGCCGCCGGCAGCGCGCGGCGCCGCCGAACGTGCTGCTGACCACTCCCGAAAGCCTCGCCGTGCTGCTCAGCATGCCGGCGGCGGAGACGCCGTTCGCCGCCTTGTCGGCGATCGTGATCGACGAGGTGCACGCGCTGGCCGGCAGCAAGCGCGGCGACCAGCTATCCCTCTGCCTGGCCCGGCTGGGCGGGATCGCGCCGGGGGCGCGGCGGATCGGGCTGTCGGCCACGGTGGCGCACGAGGGGCCGCTGCGGGCCTACGTGTCGCCGGACGGGAACGGGGACGGCGTCGAGCTGATCAAGGTGGCCGGCGGGGCGGCGCCGGAGATCACCCTGATGCTGGCCGGCGAGCGGCTGCCGTGGTCGGGGCATATGGGGCTGGCGGCGGCGCCGGAGATCCTTCAGCGCATCCGCGCGGCCGGCATGACCATCGTGTTCGTCAACACCCGCGCGCAGGCCGAACTGCTGTTCCAGGCGCTGTGGAAACTGAACGAGGGCACGCTGCCGATCGCCATCCATCACGGCAGCCTGGAGCCCGAGCAGCGCCGGCGGGTGGAACAGGCCATGGTGGAGGGGCGGCTGCGCGCCGTGGTGGCCACCTCCTCGCTCGACCTGGGCATCGACTGGGGCGGGGTGGACCAGGTGCTGCAGGTCGGGGCGCCGAAGGGGGTCAGCCGGCTGCTGCAACGGGTCGGGCGCGCCAACCACCGCATGGAGGAGCCCTCGCGCGCCGTGCTGGTGCCGGCCAACCGGTTCGAGGTGCTGGAATGCGAGGCCGCCATCCTGGGGGTCGCGGCCGGCGAACTGGACGGCGATGCGCCGCGGCCGGGCGGGCTCGACGTGCTGGCGCAGCACATCCTGGGGGTGGCCTGCGCCGGACCGTTCCTGCCGGATGCGCTGTATGCCGAGGTGCGGCGGGCGGCGCCGTATGCCGCGCTGGCCAGGCGGGATTTCGACGACGTGCTGGCCTTCGTGGAGACCGGCGGCTACGCGCTCGCCGCCTACGAGCGGTGGCGAAAACTGTTCCGCGACGCCGAGGGGCGGCTGCACGTGCGCAGCGAACGGATCGCGCGGCAGCATCGGATGAATATCGGCACCATCGTGGAGGAGCCGCTGCTAAAAGTGCGCTATGCCGGGCGGGGCGGCGGCACGCTGGGGGAAGTGGAAGAGTATTTCGTCAACATGCTGACGCCGGGCGACACTTTTATGTTTGCCGGGAAACTGCTGCGGTTCCTGCAACTGCGCGATACCGTGTGCGAAGTGGCCGACGGCGGCAGCGGCGAGCCGAAGGTGCCGGCCTATGCCGGGGGACGCATGCCGCTGACCACCAACCTCGCCGACCGCGTGCGCGGCATGCTGCAGGACCCCGCGAGCTGGGGCGCGTTGCCGGCGCCGGTGCAGGAATGGCTGGCCATGCAGCGGGCCTGTTCGCGGCTGCCGGGCAGAAACGATTTGCTGGTGGAGACCTTCCCCCGCGGCGACCGTTTTTATCTCGTTGCCTACTGCTTCGAGGGCCGCAACGCGCACCAGACGCTGGGCATGCTGGTGACAAGGCGGATGGAACGGTTCGGCATGGCGCCGCTGGGGTTCGTCGCCACCGATTATGTGCTGGCCTGCTGGTCGGCGCATGAACCCACGGACGTTGCCCGATTGTTCGAGGAGGACATGCTGGGCGACGACCTGGAGGCGTGGATGGCGGAAAGCTCCATGCTGCGGCGGACTTTTCGCAACGTGGCGGTGATCGCCGGGCTGATCGAGCGGCATCATCCGGGCGCGGAGAAGAACCGGCGCCAGGTGACGGTGAATTCGGACCTCATCTACAACGTGCTGCGCCGCCACCAGCCCGACCACATCCTACTGCGCGCCACCCGCGCGGATGCCGCCGGCGGGCTGACCGACGTGGCGCGCATCGCCCTGCTGCTGCGGCGCGCGCGCGGGCATGTGCGGCACATGGTGCTGTCGCGGGTGTCGCCGCTGGCGGTGCCGGTGCTGCTGGAGATCGGGCGGGAGAGCGTGCGCGGCGAGGGCGGCGACGACCTGCTGCTGGCGGAGGCGGAACTGGTGGCCGAGGCGATGGGCGAGGCCGAGCCGCCGCCGTTCCGTCCGCGCGGCGTGCCGCGGGTGCTGCGGCCCAACCTGGCGCGCGCCAAACCGCGGCAGGGGCGGCTGTTCGGCTAGACCGATTTCAGCCAGACTGAAATCGGTCCAGGCATATTTGAGCGAGCAATTCCGCCAGCTCGCGGATCGTAGGGCGATGCCGCTCAAGCTGGCATTGCTCTAAGGGCGCCCGCCCAGCAGGGCAGCGGCGCAGGCGCCGAGGGCGATGATGGGGTCGATGAAGCCGGCGTCGAAACGACGGCGCAGCACGTCGGCGAACCGCATGGTGGCGAAGCCGGTGCAGCCCAGCACGATGGTGTCCGCCCCGCGCTCGAGCAGCCGCGCGGCCGCGGCCAGGGCGGCGGTGCGGCCGATATCGGTCTGCAGGTCGAGCGTGGTGCGCACGCCGGCGGGCTGGTCGGTGGCGACATAGGCCTCGCCGAGGATGCGGCGCAGGCCGGGGGGGGCGTCGTCGAGGATGGTGAGCACGCCGACCTTGCGCGACGCCGCCCGCGCCACATGGCCGGCCGCCGCGCCGGCGCCGATGACGGGCACGCGAACAGTGGCGCGCACCTCGTCGAGCGCGGGATCGGCGGCGCAACTGATGCCGATGAGCTTGCAGCCGCGCGCTTCCAGCCGGCGGGCCAGGTCGACGATTTTCGGCACCGCCAGGGCCTCGGTGGCGGCGTCGTAGATGCCGTGCGGCTGGTTGGGGATGCAGTCGCTGAGCACGGGCAGGCCGAACGCCCGGGCGATCATGTTGCCGTGCGCCGCGATGGCATCGCCATCTGCCATGGTGATGACGCGGATCATGCCGAGCATGGCGGCTTCTCCTGCGATGGGGTCGACACCGGCGAACGGGGGAGGCTAGCACCGGATCGGCGAAGGCCTCAATACCGGAATGACCGGCCTGCCGGGCCCGGGGTTGCTCGTTGCCTTTGGGCTGATGGCGGCGCATAGCTTGTTGCGGCGCTGACCCGGCAAGACTGCGGAAGCTGCCGCCAGAGCATGGAAAAGCGGCACGGGCCGATGCCTGGCCACCGACTCTGCCGAAACGACCCAACTGATGAAGTTGGTCATCAACGGGAGGTAGGAAAACAAGATGAAATCGTTGCTCCTGGCCCTGGGCTGCGCGGGCATTGCCGGCGCGGCGTTCGCCGCCGCACCGCCGGCCGCGACCCCGGCCTATACCGAGCTGAAGGCCGCCGACTTCCAGAAGACCATCGACGGCAAGCCGGTGTCGCTCTACTTCATGCGCAACCGCTCCGGCGTGACCGTCGCGATCACCAATTACGGCGCGCGCATCGAGCAGATTCTGGTGCCCGACCGCAACGGGAAGCTGGGCGACATCGCCCAGGGCTACGCCACGATCGATACGGTGCTGAAGGGCCAGGGGTCGATGGGCGCCTTCATCGGCCGCTACGCCAACCGCATCGCCAACGGCGCCTTCAGCCTGGACGGCAACGACTACAAGCTGGCCATCAACGATCTCTCCACGCCCCCGGCCCCGCCCCGCCAGAACACCCTGCACGGCGGCAAGAAGGGCTCCCGCTTCGTGGTGTTCGACGCCAGGCAGCTGTCGGAGAGCGCCGTGCAGATGAGCATCCTGTTCAAGGACGGCGAAGAGGGCTTCCCCGGCGCCCTGCCGGTGCGGGTGGTCTACGCGGTGAACGACGCCAACGAATTCTCGATCACCTACGACGCGGTCGCCGCCACCGCCAAGACCGTGGCCAACTTCACCGGGCACACCTTCTGGAACCTGTCCGGCAACCT
>CAIMEK010000438.1 GCA_903839965.1 uncultured Acetobacteraceae bacterium
CTCGACCTTCGGGTGCGACAAATTCGTCATGCGGGCGTAGACTTCCTCCACCGGCCCCATCAGGTATTGCAGCAGGTCGATGTAGTGGAAGGCGTGCTGAATGGTGACGCCGGCGCCGGAGCGGCGCGAGCTGCGCCAGGCATCCATAAAGTAATAATCTTCCGAGCGGTACCACTTCATGTAGGTATCGGCGTGCAGCACGCGGCCAAAGCGCCCTGCCGCCAGCGCGGATTTCATCGCCTGGATCGACTTGCGGATGCGGCACTGCAGCACCACGCCGATCTTCACGCCGGCGGCGCGGCAGATGGCGTCCATCTCATCGACTTCGCGCAGCGACATGGCCGGCGGTTTTTCACAAAGTATGTGCTTGCCCGCCTTCGCCGCTTTCGCCACCGCGTCGAAATGCAGGTTGTTGGGCGTGAGGATGTTGATAATCTGCACGTCCGGGTTCGCCAGCATGTCATCCAGGCTGGTGTAGCCGATGCCGCCGAACTCGCCGGTGAGCTTCGCCAGCCGCTCTTCGTTCACGTCGGCGACGGCTGCCAGCGTGGCCAGCGAGGAGGCCTGCAGCGCTTTCGCGTGCAGCGGGGCGATCATTCCCGCGCCGACCAGGCCCACACCGATAGGAGAATTACTCATAGTTCACCTCGTTACGGAATCAGCAATACCTTCAGGGCGCGTTGGGCTTCGATCTCGTCGAAGGCCCGCTGCCACTCGACCAGCGGCATGCGGTGGGAGATCACTTCACCCGCCGGAATCCGCCCACTGGCAATCAAGTTCAATGACCGATCCCAACTCGAGTAACTGGTGGACATGTTGAAGATCAGGTCGATCACTTTCGCCGCGGCCTTGTCCCACGGGAACGCCACATTCTCTTTTCCGGTAAGGCCGATGGCGCAGATGCGGCCTTTTTTGCGCACCAGATCGACGGTGGAGGCGATGGCCGGCGCGGCGCCACTGCATTCGATGACCAGGTCCGCTCCGATCCCGCCGGTGAGCTCGCGCACCACGTCCGCCGGCTTCGACTCGGCCACGTTCAGCACGGTTTCAAAGCCCAGCTCGCGCGCCTTCTTCAGCCGGATCGCTTCGTCGTTCGGCGCGCCGATCATCACGATGTGGCGAGCGCCGGCGGCACGGGCGGCGAGGCCGGCCAGCAGGCCGATGGGCCCGGGGCCGAGTATTGCCACGAAATCGCCGGCTTCGACCTTCGCGCGCTCGATCACGTCATGCACGGTGTTGGCCGTCGGCTCGGTGACCGCCGCGGTGTCGAAGCTCATGCCCTCGGGGATGCGATGGAGCAGGCGCTCGGGCATCTTCAGATACTTGGTGAAAGCGCCATCGATACCCCACCCCGGCGAGCGTTTTGTCGGACAAATCTGCACATTGCCGGTGCGGCACAGGTAGCAGTGCCCGCACGCCTGGGTGTGCGGTTCGCCCACCACGCGGTCGCCGACGGCGTAGTAATGCACGTCGGGGCCGACTTCGATGATCTGGCCGGAGAACTCGTGCCCCAGCACCACCGGCGGCCAGTAGGGGAATTCATCGTGCAGCACGTGAATGTCGGTGCCGCAGATGCCGCAGGCTTTCACTTCGATGAGCACTTCGCCCGCGCCGGGCGCCGGCACCGGCACCTCGCGCAGTTCGAGGAAGCCGTCGCCCTTCTGCGTCTTCACCAGCGCCGTCATCAGCGCAGTCGTGGTAGCCATTAGCGATTCACCCTTCCGGACGCCTGCCCGGCCATCAGGCCTTCCACCTCGGCGCGCGTGGCGTAGTTGAAGTCGCCGATGATCGAGTGCTTCAGGCAGGAGGCCGCCACCGCATAGCGGATGGCGGAGGCGGGATCGTCCAGGCCCGCGGTGGTCAGCGCGAAGATCAACCCGGCCCCGAAGGAATCGCCGCCGCCGACGCGGTCCACGATGTCGCGGATTTCGTAGGGCTGGTAGTCGCCGTTCGCCGCCAGCGGCGCGAAATAGGCCTGCCTGGTTGCCGCGTCGTAGAGCATGCCGCCCCAGTTGTTGTGGCTGGCGGAGATGCTTTCGCGCAGCGTGATGGCCACTTTCGACACGTTGGGGAACTGGCTGACGATCTGCGCCGCCACGTCCTGGTAAGCCGCCACGTTCAACTGGCCGGACTCGACGTCGGTGCC